>SCTM01000153.1 GCA_004297485.1 Rhodospirillaceae bacterium | reverse complement strand
TCTCGTATTTGACGAACACATGGGCGCCGGTCAGCCGCGACAGGGCTTCGGAATGCAACGTCGGCGTATGCACGACCCGGCTTTTGATGCGCGCGGCGGCGGCACGGACGGCGTCGGCGGTGAGTGGGGCAGGAGATGATTTCGTCATGACAACGGACCTTTCGAAAAAGCGGGCAGGCAAAATACGGCTGGACCGATTCTCTGTTTTAGAGAATCGGGCTGGTAATTCGGCTGCCTGCGATCCGTTGCGTCATGGAGTTATCCTCAACTCCGAGGGGCTTACCAGGAATGCCCCGTTGCTGGCAAGCGGCGCCCCATCGCTGGGGACTGAAAGGATGACCACCAGCAGAAAAAACAGGGCAAGGGCGAAGTACCACATGATGCCGGGCATGATCTGGCTCACTTGTTCCGATTCCAGTGGTCCGATTCTAACATTCGCGTCCAGGTTCGGCAGGCTATCTTGTGAATGTCAAATCTGCGCCGCGAGCGGTTTGGCCGCATCCGCCGCGATGGCCCGTCCGCTCATGATCCAGAAGCGGCTGACCAGCATCAAGGCGGCCATGACCAGGCTAAAGGCAAGCCCGACCCAGACACCGATGGCGCCGAACCCAAAATGGAGGCCCAGGACCCAGGCGGTGGGAAACCCAAAGATCCAGTAGCCGATGGCCGCCAGAATCATGGGCGTGCGGGTGTCCTTCAGTCCGCGCAGGATGCCGGATGCGATGGTCTGCAGTCCGTCCGCGAGCTGAAACGCCGCCGCGATCAGCAGCAGGCGGGCGGCGAGGGCGATCACTTCCGCGTCGGCTGGGTTGGCGAGATTGAGACCAAACAGCAGGGCGATGCGGCGTGGTGCGCCCACCATCACCGATGCGGATACCATCGCGAACATGATGCCGAGGGTGAAAGCGGCCAGCGCGGCCCGGCGCGCGGCCCGGTGTGCTCCGGCACCGGTATGATAACCGACGCGCACGTTGGCGGCCTGACCGATGCCGAGCGGCACCATGAACATGAGCGCCGCCACGTTTAGGCTGATCTGATGGGCGGCAAGGGCAGTCGCGCCGACGATTCCCATCAACAGGCCGCCGGCAAAGAACAGCATCGTCTCCACGCCAATCGTGATGGCGATGGGCCAGCCCAGGTGCAAAAGCTCGCGCACAAGCGGCCACTCCACCGTCCCCCACAGACGAAACCGTTTGAGCGCGAGGATGCGCCCCATGCCCACGGCGGTCGCCCCCATCTGGCACCATAATGTGATCGCGCTGGCCATGGCGGATCCCACATAGCCCATGTTCGGTAGGCCGAAGGCGCCGTGCATGAGGCCGTAATTCAAGAATCCATTCATGATCAGGGCGGTCACTGTCACGGTCATGATCAGCTGCGGCCGGTCCATGGCGGCGAGATACGCGCGTTGCACGGCCATCCACATGGCGGGAAGCGTGCCCCACAATAGAATGCGTTCGTAGGGGCTCACCGCCGCGGCGAGGGCGGCGGGCTCATGGACCGCGCGGAGGATCGTCTCAGCCTGGCTCAAAACCGCCATGAGCGGCAGCGCGGCGCATGTGGCGACCAAGACGCCCGCGCGCAGTGCCGGCGCGATACGGCTTTCATCCCCGGCGCCGCGGGCGTGGGCCACCAGGATGGACACCGCCGATACCATCCCTTGCAGCAAGGAGAGGATGGTGAAGAACAGCATGGCGCCGAGGCCGCCAGCGGCCAGCGCATCCCGGCCGAGGCCGCCCAGCAGTACCGTGTCCGTGGTGCCCATGCCGATCTGCGCGATCTGGGCGGCGGCGATGGGCGCCGCAAGGCGCAAGGTCGCGCGCATCTCGTCGGCAAAACGGAGATGGTGGGCGGATGAAAGGTTTGCGGTGGTGGCAGTCATCGTACGATCTTTCATCTCGAGTAGCCTGGCGGCACCTCGAGAGATGACCGCCGGATTTAGGGAATCGGGGTTTGGAAAATGGGGCGCATGACGCCCACGGTCCCGTCACCCAGGGGCGGTCGCATAACGGCCACGGAACAAATGGCGTTAGAGCAAGCGACCGGAAGAGCGGCGCGGTTCGCGCGATGCGTGATCATGGAAACGGCCCTCCTCTTAAAATGCGTGGGAAGCGACTGATAATCCTGCACCGGTTCGCTGTCAACTTGCGATAGAGTTTTGTAGCGTGCCGGACGGAGGAGAGTGCCATGCAGCGGCATCTGGTTCACATCGTCTGCGGTTCGACCGGAGCCGGCAAAACCACATACGCGATAAAGCTTTGCGACCGCATTGGCGCGGTCAGGTTTTCCATCGACGAATGGATGACGGCGCTGTTCTGGATGGATAGCGCGCAACCTATTGATCCGGCATGGGCCATGGCGCGGGTCCTACGTTGTAACGCTCAGATCTGGGAGACGGCGTTGCGTGTTACGGCGCGGGATGTTCCGTGCGTGCTGGACCTTGGTTTTAGCCAAGCCGATAGCCGTGTGCGAATCGCGAACCTTACCCGCGACGCCGGGCTTTCGGTTCAACTTCACTTCATCGACGTACCGTTGGAAGAACGCTGGCGGCGCGTGGAGGCCAGAAACGCTGCCAAGGGCGACACCTATCAGCTTCAGTTCGATGTCACGCGCGAGATGTTCGACTATGTCGAGACGTTGTGGGAGCCGCCCACCGATGCGGAGATGGGGGAGTGGAATGGCGTGCGGGTGTCTTCTTAGAGCGTGATGCGCGAGGCGAGTAATTTCCCTCCGCCGTCATTCCCGGGCTTGTCCCGGGAATCCAGGGTTACGAAGCTGGACGGCTACCTCGGAGCCGGCATTTTCCGCAGCGTACCGAGTCTCACAAGCTCTGGGTCCCCGGAACAAGTCCGGGGACGACGGCTGAGATACAGCTCTCAGTCAGTGGGGAAGTGACCGCTCTACCCGCCTTTCTTCGGCCCGTCCTCCGGCTGCATCATAAGACGGGCGACACGGCCGCCGCCTTTGACATGCGTGGTCAGGATTTCCCGCACGTCGGCTTCGTTTTCAAAACGATACCAGACGCCTTCCGGGTAGATCACCATGGTCGGCCCCAACTCGCAGCGGTCGAGGCATCCGGCGGAATTGATGCGCACGCCCTTCAGGCCCATGTCCTTGGCCATGGCCTTCATTTTGTCGCGCAGCTCTACGGCTCCCTTGCGTGCGCACGAGCCGCGCTCATGGTTCGGTGGCCGCACGTTGGTGCAGCAGAACACGTGGCATTGGTAGAAAAGCGCGGGGTCTTTAGTGGACATGACCTAATCTTATACTTGAAGGGATCACGTGCCTAACGGCGCGTGATCGAGCATATCGGATAGCACGCGGATGGCCGACGGCCGGGAGCCGTAATTCGCAATGGCCCAGGCACGGCCCTGTTCGCCGATATCGTCCCATTCTGGCCGCCTGTCCATGAGCTGTGCGACCGATCCGGCGATGTCGTCCAGATCGATGGGCGCGTAATGCACCCAAGGTGTCGGGAGCACGGGCAAGGCGAAGCCGTATTTCTCGAAGTCGAGGTGCACCGTGACGCAACCCGCCGTGAACGATTCCCACAGGCGCCAGCTGTCCCAGCGCATGACCAGGGCCGAACGGTCGAGCCGTTCGAAATGGTGGAGGTTGGCCAGCTTGGGTTCGTGACTGTGGAACCACGGGTTCTCCATGAGCGGCGAATAGAAGTCGCCGCCGTAGGCAAGGCTCACAGGTGCGTCCAACAGTGCCCCAAGATAGGGCTGGGCGTCGTAGACCGTGCGGTCGATGGCGAGATGCTGCTCCAACTGCGGCACGTAGGTGAGGTCCAAGAGCGCACGCAGGCTCTGATTCATGGAGGCGCGGAAGTTGCGTAACGCGCGCGGCGTGCGGCGGCTGACGGGCTTGCGCCGTTCGGTGGCGTCGATCAATCCGTCGCTCATGCCGAAGGCGATGGGGATGCGCCGCCCGCCCTTGGAGGCGAAACGGCTTTCGTGAGCGACGAACATCAGGTGTTCGTCCGGCAGGCGGCTGAAGATGCTGATGTCGTTCTGATTGACGTAGGCAAGTCTGCCGCCCTGGATACCCTGGAATGGGACGTGGAAATTGGTGTGGGTGATATCCACCACATAGCCGCTGTAGCCGGCATAGGGCGGCGTCACCAGGGGCGCGAGGTCGACACCAGCCAGGGGCATGGAGATGGGCCGCGAGGTGATGTTGGCGATGCTCAGGCGCACGGGAATCTCCAGCGCCATGCAGCCTTCCGCCAGGCAGCCGGAGTTGTGACTCAGCAGTCCGCCCACGGCGTGAAAATAAACCGCCTGCGCATATGCCCGGCGCAGATCGTCTTCGCTGTGGGTCATGGCGCGTGCTTCATGTGGGCATCACCACGACATTGCGGTAGCTGTCGTGATCGAAAACGCGCCGCACGGCGTATTTGCGCGCTTCGAACCAGGCGACCACCGGTTCGTGAGTCGTGGACGTGGTTTCGATCATCACCGGTGGGCGGTATTGTTCGATCACTGTCGCGGCACCCTTGAGCAGCGCGACCTCGCCGCCGTCCACGTCGATTTTAAGAAAATCCACCGGACCCGACACCAGATCGGCGAGGCTGCGCTGCGGCACACGCGCACCGGCGAATGTGACGGCCTCGGCGACACTTTCGCCAACGAAGGCGCAGTGGATGACCACTTCCGGTGCCGGTCCCGGCGCCAGATTGCAGGCGGCGGAGCGGCGCATGAAGTTCAGGTTGGCCGGGTCGGCGTCGATCAAGGTGACGTGGGTGGGCGCGAACGCCTTGAGGAAGAACGCGGTGTGATTGCCCAACAATACACCGACCTCGACGATGCGCTGGGGACGGTCGAGCACGGTGGCGAGATATTGAAGCTCGTCCCATTCCGTCAACGCGCCGACGCTGTGAAACGCACTCGATTCAACGGCCGCCGCATTGTGGGTGGTGAGATCGAAGGTATAGCGCTGGCCGGCGAGGTCGAACCCCACTTGGGTAACGCCGGTCATGAGGTGGCGGGCCAGGGCACGGAAGTTGTCGAGATTGAGTGGACTGGGCAGCGTCTTCAGGGCGCCGAGGGCCAGGAACGCATCCAGGTATTCGCAGCGGCTCAAGTGGGCAAACCCCAGCAGCCGGTAGCCATCGGGCAAATCGGGGACCAACTCGATCAGCCGCCGCGCGCTGTTCCGGGTACGGACGGCTGTGGGATTGCGCTGGTCGGTCGTCCAAGCGGTCTGCGCATGGGCCAGCAGAATGCCGATGTCGACGGTGGTGCGGGCGAGGGGGGCGGCTATGGCCTTGTCGAGGCGGGCGAGAATTTCCGGCCCCCCGGCGCCGGCCTGGGTCAGGGACACCAGTGCGCTCCGGCCGGCGGGCGTGCTTGGACCGAGGGCGTCGATCTCCCTGAGCGCCTCGGTGTGGTCCATCCCGCCTTAACCCCCAAGAATTGTGGAGCCTAATGTCGCCGTGCGGCGCCCGTTTCGCAATCGTCATATTGACCCGTCTTGCCTGCGGACGGAGCCTCGGGCAGCATTCTCGCCATGGCTCAGGTGATTTTCACGTCCCACCTCAAACATGTGGCGCCCGCCGAACCGGTGACCGGAACGGGCGGCACGGTTGGGGAAGTTTTGGCCGATGTGTTCACGCGCTACCCGGCCGTGCGGGGATATGTTCTCGACGATCAGGACCGGCTCCGGCTTCACGTGGCGATTTTCGTCGACGACCTCCATGTCCGCCGCGATGCCTTGTCCCATCCCATGACGCCGACAAGCGAGCTTCATGTTCTCCAAGCCTTATCGGGCGGTTAGTTCAAAGGTGCATGCATGACCCAGGATCTTCTCTACGTCTCCACCCGCAAGGGGCTGATGATGTATGAGCGCAACGGCGCCGGTTGGAAGCTCGGCGATATCGCGTTCCGGGGCCAGCCGGTGACAATGGCGCTGCCGTCGAAGGACGGGCGCACGGTGTTCGCCGCCCTTAACCTCGGTCACTTCGGCGTGAAGCTTCACCGCACCGACGACGCCGGCAAGACATGGACCGAACTGCAGCCGCCACGTTTTCCAAAACAACCGCCATCGCCCAAGTTTCCGCCCGATCCCAACGATCCTCCGCCGACCCCATCGTCGGAACCCAAAGGACCGTCCGTGTCGGCGATCTGGGCCATGGCCTGGGGTGGACCGGCCGGCCATGTGTGGGCGGGTACCACGCCCGGCGGCTTATTTCACACCACCGACAATGGCGTCACGTGGCGGCTGGTGGAGAGTCTGTGGGATAATCCGGAGCGCCTGCGGTGGATGGGCGGCGGCACCGTGGAGCCGGCGCTTCATTCCATCTCGGTCGATCCGCGTGACCACAACCGTGTTGCCGTGGCTGTCTCCTGCGGCGGCGTGTGGCGTACGTCCGACAGCGGCAAGACCTGGACCATCGGCTCCAATGGCATGATCAATGACTACATGCCACCGAATCTCCAGGGTGATCCGGTCACCCAGGACCCGCATCTTGTGGTGCAGTCGCCCTCATCGCCGGAGGTGTTCTGGTGCCAGCATCACAACGGCATTTTCCACTGCGCCGACGATTTGAAGACTTGGAAACGGATCGTCGGCGCGCCGGTGTCGAGCTTCGGCTTCGCCGTGGCCGTGCATCCTCGCGATGGCAACACCGCGTGGTTCGTGCCCGCCGACAAGGATCAGACGCGCATGCCCGTGGATGGAAAGATCGTCGTGAACCGCACCCGTGACGGCGGCAAGACGTTTGATGTGCTGCGCAAGGGTCTGCCCCAGGAGAATGCCTACGATCTGGTGTGGCGCCATGGGCTTGCCGTCAATCGCGACGGCACGTTGTTGGCCATGGGTTCCAGCACCGGCGGCCTGTGGGTTTCCGACAACGAGGGCGATGCGTGGACCAATCTATCCGCCCACCTGCCGCCTATTCATGCGGTGTGTTTTGCGTAGGGGATACTGCGCGTTCTTAAATCACTCCGCGGCAAATCCGGGGCAACTGATGCTGGTGCCGCCCAGGCCGCAATAGCCGGCGGGATTTTTCGCCAGATATTGCTGGTGGTAATCTTCGGCGTAGTAGAACGGCGGCGCATCCAGAATCTCGGTCGTGATGGTGCCGTAGTTCGCTTCGCCGAGCGCTTTCTCATAGACTTTCTTTGACGCTTCCGCCGCCGCTCGCTGGGCGGGGCCGTAGACATACACGCCCGAGCGGTACTGGGTGCCCACGTCATTGCCCTGACGCATGCCCTGGGTGGGATTGTGTCCTTCCCAGAAGGCCTTGAGCAGGGCGGCATAGGAGATTTTTTTCGGATCGAACTGGACGCGGACCACTTCGTTATGTCCCGTCATGCCGGAGCAGACCTCTTTATATGTGGGATTAGGCGTGAACCCCGCCGCATAGCCCACCTGGGTCGAATAGACGCCGGGAAGCTTCCAGAACATCTTCTCCGCGCCCCAGAAACAGCCGAGGCCGAACATGGCGGTCTCGATGCCGTCGGGAAACGGCGGCGTCATCCTGTTGCCATTGACAAAGTGAGTGGGCGGCACGGGCATGGGATCGGAGCGCCCCGGCGGGGCGTTCTTCGGATCGGGCATGGCGGCTTTGCGCGTGGCGAACATGGCGGCCTCCTAAATCGCTGTTTCCGCATTATAGCCGTGTCACGGCCCTTGGCGAAGCCTCGCGGATTTGGCACATAGGGCCTCCCGCTGGCGTCTGCCATGGGTTAATTGGCACTTCTGAGGATCTCATGACCGTCGACGCGGCCGAACCAGGCCGGGATTTCATCCGCGATATCGTCCAGGCCGATCTGGATGCCAAGCGTCACACCGCCGTGGTCACCCGGTTCCCGCCGGAACCCAACGGCTATCTGCATATTGGTCACGCCAAATCCATATGCCTCAATTTCGGCATCGCCGCCGAATTCGGCGGCCGGTGTCATTTGCGCTTCGACGACACCAATCCCGCCAAGGAAGAACAGGAGTACATCGACGCCATCGAGCACGACGTGCGCTGGCTCGGGTTCGACTGGGGCGAGCACCTGTATCACGCCTCCGATTACTTCGATCAGATCTACGCCTGGGCGGAACATCTGATCCAGGCGGGCAAGGCCTACGTGGACGATCAGACGCCCGATGAAATGCGCGCCGCGCGCGGCACGCTCACCGAGCCCGGCCGCAACAGTCCGTTCCGTGACCGTGCCGTGGCGGAAAATCTCGATCTGTTCCGGCGGATGAAAGCCGGCGAGTTTCCCAACGGCGCGCGGGTGCTGCGGGCCAAGATCGACATGGCCGCCGGCAACATCAATCTGCGCGATCCGGCGATCTATCGCATCGTGCACGCCGCTCATCCGCGCACGGGCACAAGCTGGTGCATCTATCCCACCTACGACTTCGCCCACGGCCAGTCGGATGCCATCGAGCACATCACCCACTCCATCTGCACCCTGGAGTTCGAGGATCACAAGCCGCTCTACGAATGGTTTCTTGAAAACCTGCCGGTGCCGTCAAAGCCGCGCCAGTACGAATTCGCACGGCTCAACATCACCTACACCGTGCTTTCCAAGCGCATGCTCACCCAATTCGTGCGCGACGGCCATGTGACCGGCTGGGACGATCCGCGTATGCCGACCCTGGCGGGGATCAGGCGTCGTGGTGTGCCGGCGGCGGCGCTCAGGGATTTCGTCGGCCGGATCGGTGTCGCGCGGGCCAACAGCACCGTGGATGTGGCCATGTTCGACGCCTGCGTGCGCGAGCTGCTCAACAAGACCGCCTCCCGCTACATGGCCGTACTGCGCCCATTGAAAGTCGTGATCGAGAATTATCCCGACGGTCAGGTGGAACAGCTCGACGCGGTCAACAATCCCGAAGACCCGGCGGCCGGCACACGGCAGGTTCCCTTCGCCCGTGAGATCTATGTTGAGCGGGACGACTTCATGGAAAACCCGCCCAAGAAATTCTATCGCCTGGCGCCCGGCAAAGAAGTGCGGCTGCGCTATGCCTATTTCATTACCTGCCGCGAGATCGTCAAGGATGCCAACGGCGAAGTGACCGAGCTGCGCTGCACCTACGATCCGGCGTCGCGCGGCGGCAATTCTCCCGACGGCCGCAAGGTCCAGGCCACGCTCCATTGGGTGTCGGCGAGCCATGGCGTGACGTGCGATGTGCGCGTCTACAATCCGCTGTTCACGCGCCCCGATCCCGGCGCGGCTGGCGATATCATCGCCGATCTCAATCCCAACTCCCTTGAGGTGCTCAAGGATGTGGTCATCGAGCCGGCGTTGGTGAATGTGGGGCCGGAGCCCGTGCAGTTCGAGCGCCAAGGGTATTTCTGCCGCGATGCCGATTCAACGGACACACGGCTGGTGTTCAACCGCACCGTCGGCCTGCGCGACACCTGGGCGAAGGTGCAAGCAGGGGGATAGCTCTATCGTCGCCCTCGGGCCAAGTCCGAGGACGACGGCGGAACGGCATCACGTTACGCGAACTTCCCCGCGTCGAACTTGGCTTCGGTTTTGGCCTTCACGTCGGCCAAGGAAACTCCCGGCGCCAGTTCGATGAGCTTCAGGCCCGCGCCGCCTTTCTTGTCGCAGGTGAACACACACAGGTCGGTGATGATGAGGTCCACGACGCCGGCACCGGTGAGGGGCAGGTTGCAGCGGTGAAGAACCTTTGACTCGCCGGCCTTGCTGGCGTGTTCCATGACCACGACCACGCGCTTGACGCCCGCCACCAGATCCATGGCGCCGCCCATGCCCTTGACCATCTTGCCGGGGATAGTCCAGTTGGCGATGTCGCCGTTCTCCGCCACCTGCATGGCGCCGAGGATGGTGAGGTCGATGTGGCCGCCGCGAATCATGGCGAAGCTGTCCGCCGAGGAAAAGAAACTCGACGTGGGCAGCTGGGTAATGGTTTCCTTGCCGGCGTTGATCAGGTCCGGGTCGGCTTCGCCCTCAAACGGATACGGTCCAATGCCCAGCATGCCGTTCTCGCTTTGCAAGGTGACGTGCATGCCTTTGGGAACATGATTCGCCACCAGGGTCGGGATGCCGATGCCCAGGTTGACGTAATATCCGTCCTTCAGTTCCAGGGACGCGCGCTTGGCGAGTTCGTCACGGCTCCAGCCCATCACACGGTCTCCTTCTTGCGCACGGTCATGCGTTCGATCGGCTTTACATAGTTGGTGCCGACGATGATGCGATCCACATAGATGCCCGGCGTATGAACGTTATCGGGTTCGAGCTGGCCCGCTTCAACCAGCTGCTCGACCTCAACAATGGTTACTTTCCCGGCGGTGGCCATGACCGGATTAAAGTTGCGCGCGGTCTTGCGATACACGAGGTTGCCCTCCGGGTCCGCCTTCCACGCTTTGACGATGGACAGATCGGCGCGCAGCCAGCGTTCCATGACGTAGGTTTCGCCGTCGAACACCTGGGTGGGTTTGCCGTCGGCGACCACGGTGCCGACGCCGGTCTTGGTGAAGAAAGCGGGAATGCCCGCGCCACCGGCACGACAGCGTTCGGCCAAAGTACCTTGCGGATTGAGTTCCAGTTCCAGCGTGCCATCGAGATACAGCTTTTCGAACAACTTGTTCTCGCCCACGTAGGAGCTGATCATTTTTTTAATCTGGCCGTTGTTCATCAGCACCCATAGGCCCTGCCCGTCGGCGCCGCAATTGTTGGAGATGATGGTCAGGTTCTTGACGCCGGAGTCTTTGATGGCCGGGATCAGATGCTCCGGGTTGCCGCTTAGTCCGAAGCCGCCGGCCATGATGGTCATGCCGTCAAACAGCACGCCTTCCAGGGCGGCTTTTGCATTCGCGTAAATCTTACTCGACATAAGTGTCCCCACTACATTTACGACAGCTTTCACCTCCCGATGCGGTGATAGCATGAGCGGTGCGCGCCCGCATCCCCCAAGAGACGGATTCCGCCGCGGCAGCAATGATCAAGGTCCGGGCCGGGAAGGCGCCGAATGCAAGCCGCCCGCATGGCGGGCGAGCCTATAAACGAAACGGCCCGCCGCCTGAATCCAGGCGGCGGGACCGGTACCCGAACGACAGATAGAGGCTGTCGCCTATTTCGCTTCGGATGGCGCGGCCGGAGCCGGCGTAGCAGCCGGGGCTTCCGCAGGCGCGGCCGGAGCGGCGGCCGGAGCTTCGGGGGCGGCTGGCGCAGCAGGCGCCTCGGTCGCCGGGGCGGCCGCTGGCGGCGCGCTCTCGGTTGCGGCGGGTGCAGGTGCTTCAGTCGGCGCGGAGTTGCGCGTGTAGACGTAGTAACCTAGTGCAGCAACGACGATAACAACGATAACGATCCATAACGGATTTTTATTGGATTCCATGGGTCTCTCCCTGCAGGGCGCACCTAACGCGCCGTGACGCCGATTGGCAACGAACCATACCCGGTCTGTGGCGACTTCGCCAGTCGCCTCAAAAGCTTCACAAGGGGTGCCCGAAAACCGGGCTTTGGAACGCAGGTGCAAAATTGATGCAAATTTAATGGGCGACGGGGGTGTTCCTGAGCCGCTTCCTGGGCACGAGCCAGATGCAAAAGGCGCCAATGGTCACGGCAGCGGCGAAAGCAAGAAAGGCGTCGTTGGTGGCGAACATGACCGCCTGATCCTGCACCATGTTGTCCAGATACTGCAGCGCCTGATCCGGCGCGAAACCCATGTCGCCAAGTTGCCCGAGGACACCCGTGCCGTGGAGCCGGTCGATTATCACCGCCCGGTCGCGGATCGTTGAATCCTGCCAGTAAGCCGCGGCCATGGCGGTCGCAAAGGCAAGGGCGATCGATCGCGTAAAGGCCATCATGCCCGCCCCGTCCGCGATCTCCTGTGGTTTCAGGAATCCCAGGGCCATCGACATGGCCGGGGCGAAGAAAAAGGCGATGCAGCCCCCGTTCATAAGCATGTAGGTCATGATCAGCTCGAACGAGACATTGGAGGCGAAGTGCGCGCGCCAGAACATGATGCTGGCGAAAGCAAGCAACCCGCCGGAGATCAGGAGGCGTGCGTCCATCCGGGTGCTCAGCCAGGCTACCAATGGCGCCAGGCAGAACGTTACAACCCC
Source organism: Rhodospirillaceae bacterium (assembly GCA_004297485.1). Classification (GTDB taxonomy): domain Bacteria; phylum Pseudomonadota; class Alphaproteobacteria; order Rhodospirillales; family Rhodospirillaceae; genus SCTM01. The sequence continues at coordinate 67,455 of SCTM01000153.1, read as the reverse complement.
GCTCGGGGCGGAAGTTATCCCCGCCCATGACGCCGTGTAGCCCATGTTCGTCTGAAGCCACAGGGGCGATATGATGACGGATCCCAAATAGGTACCGAAGCTGATGCAGACCACGACCAAGCACAATGTATAGCCGCGGCTGCGGAACACGCGCAGATTCACAATCGGGTGCTCGTCCGTCAGTTCCCAGATGAGGAAGGCAATGAAGCCGACGACGGCCACAATCGTAAGGCCAACGATATAGGTCGATCCGAACCAATCCAGTTCCTGCCCACGGTCGAGAACAGCCTGAATCGCGACGACCCATATGACCATCAGACCCAATCCGATCACATCGATCGGCCGGCGTACCGGCAGTGGATCGCGGTGCTTAAGTGCGCCCCAGATAAAGGCGGCAAAGATCGCCGCGACCGGTACATTGATCAGGAAAATCCATGGCCAGCTCCAGCGATCGCAAATCTGGCCGCCAACGAGCGGCCCCAGGATCGGGCCAATCACCGTGGTCATCGCCCAAATGCCCATGGCTGTGCTGGCTCTTTCCTTCGGGAAAATGCTCACAAGCATCGATTGCGACAAGGGCATCATCGGTCCGCCGGCCAAGCCCTGTAACGCCCGGAACGTCACCAGCATTGCCATCGAGGTGGACAATCCGCACAGGGCCGAGGCGATGGTAAATCCGGCCATGGCGACGGCCAGCGTCCGGCCGGGCCCGAAGCGTGTCGCGAGCCAGCCCGTCAGCGGCACCGAGAGGGCCTCGGCGACCATGTACGATGTGATCACCCAGGTTCCCTCGCGGGGAGAAACCGCCAGGCCGGAGGCGATGCTCGGTATAGAAACGTTGGCGATGGAGATGTCGAAGGCCGCGAGAAAGTTAGCGCCGCCCAACAACAGACCCATGCCCAACAGCGCGGCACCGCGCAGCGGCGGCAGCTCTGCCCTGGCACCGGCGCCGTCACTCATGAGTTGGGATCGCCTTTCTCACGAACGTTGATCTCGGCGGTCATGGACAGCCCGACCCGCAACGGATGTTCTTTCAGATCCGCCGGGTCAAGGGCGATGCGCACCGGCAGGCGCTGCACAATCTTGATCCAGTTGCCGGTGGCGTTCTGCGCCGGAATGATGGCGAAGGCCGCGCCCGTGCCGCCGCCGATTCCTATGACTTTGCCGTGGAAAACCACGCCGCTGCCGTAGAGGTCGGAGGTGAGGGTTGCCGGTTGTCCGATGCGCACGTCGGTGAGTTGGCCTTCCTTGAAGTTCGCGTTCACGTAGGCGTCGGCAACGGGCACGATCGACATCAGCGTTGCGCCCACTTCCACGTGTTGTCCGATCTGTATGCCGCTGCGGGCGACAATACCGTCAATGGGTGCGCGGATCAGCGTGCGCGCCACATCAAGGCGTGCGCGGTCGCGCGTTGCTGCGGCCGAAAGCACTTCCGGATTCTGCTCGGGCTTGGGACTGGTGATCAGCGCTTTCCGTGCGACGAGTTCCTGTTGCGCGGCCTGGAGGTCCGCCGCCGCCGTATCAAGCGAATTCCGCGCCGTGGTCATTTCATCGCCCGAGATCGCTCCGGTCGATTCAAGCGCGCGTCGGCGATTGTAATCCACGCGGGCACGTTCAAGATCGGCCTTGCGCGCGGTGACTTGCGCCGCGGCCGCATCCACGTTTGCGTAATACTGCCGCACGCGGCCCAGGGTGTGGTTGTAGTCCGCGTCGGCCTGCGCCAGCGCCAGTTGCATGTCGGTGGGATCGATGACGACAAGAACGTCGCCGCGCTTGACGCTTTGGGTGTCCATGACCGCAACGGAGATGATGGTGCCGCTGATCTGTGGCGTGATCTGCGCCGTCTTGGCATCCACATAGGCATCGTCCGTGGACACGTAGTGGGACCCGACCAGGATATACCAGCCGATCCAAAGCAAAGCCGCGATCCCAACCACCATGCCCAGTCCCATGAAGAGGCGCTGACGCAGGGACGGATAACGCACCGGCGGGGAAGCCGGGCGGTTGCCGGCGCGCGGATAAATATCCGCGCCCGGTCCACCCGGGGATCGTTCATACCTGTCGCTATCCGCCATCGTACTCTCCGGTCAAAATCAAACGGGCTCTAATTCAGATCTTTGGAGCATGTTCCGACCGGAAAACCGGTTTCCCCTTTTTCGGAACACGCGCTTGCGACGAAGCCGCCGCCCAAGGCCCGTACAAGCGCGACGTTCTGGGAAAACGCCAGGGCTTCCAAGTCGGCGACGTTACGGCGCTGGCTAAGGGTCGTGTCCTCGGCCGTCAGCACTTCCACATAGCGCGAGAGCCCGCCGCGATAGCGCAATCCCGCGATCCGGTAGGCGTTCTCGCTCGCGGTAAGGGCCGTGCGGGCATGGGCCAGCTGTTGATTCAGCGTCCGCTGATTTGCGATCGCGTCGGCCACTTCGCGTAGCGCTCCCGTCACGGTTTTATCGTATGCCGCGACGGCTTCATCGTAGTCCGCGCGGGCCGCGCGATAGCGCCCGCTGATCTTTCCACCGTCGAAGATCGGCAGGTGTACGGCCGGGGCGATTTGACCCATGAGCGAGGCGTGCTGGAATAAATCCTTGGTATCCAGCGCCTGCAGTCCGATCAATCCCGTGATATCGATATTCGGATAGAAGTCCGCTTGGGCAACGTCGATGCGTTTGGCGGCGGCTTCGGCGCGCAGCCGCGCCGCGGCGATATCGGGCCGGCGGCCAATGGCGATATCGGGCCGGCGGCCAATAAGGTCGACGGCCAGCGACGGCGGAAGCCCGGCCGGCGTCACCTGCGCGTTTGCCGGCAACGTGATATCGAGGCCCCGGTCCGGGCCTTTGCCCAGCAGGGCGGCGAGCTGATTGCGGGTCATGGCGATCAGGCCGTCGATGGCGTCCACTTCGGCCTGTGCCCCCGCGACTTCCGACTCCGACAAGCTGACCTGGCCCTGATTCTCAAGACTCTCCCGCGCGCGGGCGGCGACCAGCGCGGCGGTTTCCTGACGCACATGCACGGCGTCCACGGCGGCAGCGTGGTCGGCGCCGAGGCGCACCAGATCGGCATAGGCGCTCGCGACGGATGTCGACAGCGCCAGATACGCCGCCGCCATGTCCATCGTCGCGGCGCGCTCGTCCGAGCGGGCCGCGGCGAATGCGGCGCGATTCTTGCCGAACAGATCCAGTTCGTATTCAAGGTTCGCGTTGAGACGTCCCTGGGTATGCCAGCCATGGGGCAGGAAGGATCGGAACTGCGGTTGAAAACCCTGATTGAGGCTTTGCCGCAAGGGGCCCACTTGGGCGTCGGCCGTAAGTGTCGGCCAGCGTTCCGCGCCGGTCTGTTCGGCCACTGCCTCGGCTTGACGCATCCGGGCTTCGGCGATCTTCAAATCCGGTGATCCGGCGATCGCCTCGGTAATCAACGCGTTCAGTTGTGGGTCACCGTAGGCGGTCCACCATTGCTCCGTCGGCCACGGCGCCGAAGGTGCGGTGAAACTGCGCGTGGTGTCATAGGCGCTGGGTTGGCTGGGCTCCGGCCGTGAGCCGAGATCGGGAGCGCAGGCCGCGAGCGCCGCGCTCGCCAGGACGGCGGCCAGCGGCGCGCGAAAATGAGGCCATATCATCCGACGGGCCCGCAACAACCTTTAGATGGCTTGATTGCCGCCGCCATTCCCGCCCGCAATGGTCCGCTCCGGCGGAAAATATTCGAAATCGGATCCATGGAACTCCCGAACACCCAAACTCAGCTACAGGCATCGCCCGCGATGCGGGCGTCAACCATACGTTGGCGCGGGAGATGATTACTGATCGAAGCGATCTGACAATATCTAAATAGTCATCCGACCAATGTCGCTGAGACATGGGACATTCGGAACAGGATGTGTGTCAGGCAAGGAAATCGCATGTGACTTAATTTTCGGCCGCGCCGCAAAACCGTTAACCCAATGTGGGCGACCAAATCGGCTGACGCAATAGACATTTTGGGCGTTCGCAGGCCGTATCACCCGGCGTGCGGCCACACGCGATTTTTAGTACGACATACGCCGTCCACATACGCGGGTGGTTAAGGCCACCGGCGTCGATCGTACTGGTCGTCGACTTCGGTCTAGCGTCTGGCCGCCACCCTAATTGCCGGCAGAACATCTCACCGGCGGCGATAGCTTCGTCCTCTAAGGCATAGGTTCCGTAGATCACCGCGATGCGACCACGAAATGAGACCGTGGCCTTCCTCGTGGCGCTGTCGTAGGCAATGCGCATTCCAGCCTCGTAGGTCGCTGGCCGGGTTGTCATGGCTCTCGCCTTGTTCAAATGGCTTGTGTTAGGGGCCGCACGCCCCATACCTGGAAATGCAATCTATTGAATCTAATTGAAGGCCGGAGAGATGGCTTTGACATGCGTCAAGCGTGTCCGATGTCGATTGCGGCAATCTATTGATATTACTAATTAAAACGATACATCCATGACGCTGGCGTGAATATGTCGCCATATGAGCAAGCGCAAAGCGTGCCGCGGAGATTGATGTCGACCCGGCCATCTATCGCGGATGACGGTGTGGATCCGTCGCTGGCAGCGGGATTGGACGGTTATGATTCGCGCAGGAGGCCAGCGGAGTCAGCGTTACCAGAGCGCTCAGGGTGTGCACCGCTATTTTGCAGGCGGCGTTACCGTTTGCGCGCTCCTATGCCTTTGGAATCGGGCTCATCCGAAACGTGGCGGCGAAACCATACCGTGGCGCCGGTCATGACAAACCCCGCCAGGAGCAAGGTAAGCACGGGATAAGGAAGATGAATTTGCGCCCATATGTCGAGGTCGGTCATGGCGCGGCCCAATGCGCCACGCGCGAACCAATTGGGCGCCGTCAGCATCCACAGGACCGCGACGATGCTCGTCGAAATAACAAGGACGTGCCGAAATTGGTTCATAACCGATTTTATCACGGCCATTCATTTCGGGATGGAGTCATTGCCGTGACCTTTTGGTGACCTCCTGGCGCGGGCGTTCAGGGCCTTGAAACCAGTCGGCGGCGCAAGTGTTTGCCTGATCGCCCTTCCGCCGAAATAACGCCCTGATATTTTTCATAAACGCCGTGACGGAGGTTGGTTGACCCATATCAAGGCTCGCGGGCGGAGGACGTGAACAATGACAGTCAGGGAATAAGGTCGGCACATATAGGGTCGGCCCGCTCATGGGGCGCAGGGGGCGCGATGCCATGTTTCAGATTGCGGAACTCGGACAGAAGGTCTCGCGCGAGGATTTCAACCGGGTGGCGGCCGCTCTGCGCACCGAACTCCTCGTTCTTCAGGAGGAACTGAAATCCGAGGATTTTCCGGTGATCTTGATGTTCGCGGGAGTCGCCGGCGCCGGAAAGGCCGAGGCGCTCGATCTGATCAACGAATGGATGGATCCGCGCTGGATCGTCACCCGTGCCTATGGCCCCCCTTCCGACGAGGAACGTGAACGGCCGAGCTATTGGCGGTTTTGGCGCGACCTGCCGCCGAAGGGACAGATCGGCCTGTTCGTGGGCTGTTGGTACCATCAGCCCAACCAGGACTTCGTCTACAAAAAAATCAGCAAGGTGGAATACCTTGCCGCATTGGATCGAATCGCGGCTTTCGAGCGCACGCTCGCCGACGACGGCGCATTGATTCTCAAATTCTGGATGCATATGGATAAAGCGACCCAGAAAAAGCGCATGAAGGCGTTGGAGAAGGACAAGTACGAATCATGGCGCATCACAAAGCAGGATTGGGAGCACTGGAAGCATAACGACAAATTCGAGAAAGCCGCCGAAATTGCCGTCCGCAGAACCGACAGCGGTAAAGCGCGCTGGGTGTTGGTCGAAGGCGCGGATTCCCGTTACCGCGCCCTCACTATTCTGACGACTTTGCGCGACAGCATCATTGCCCATCGCGAGGTGCGCCGGGCGCGGCGCAAGACCGTGGCGGAGGCGCTGGAGGCGACCAAGCGCTTGCGCGCGACCGAACTCAGGAAGATCGAGGCGACCACCGAGGCGTTGGAAAAGGCATCGCAAGCCGCCGCGACGCGGAAGGGCAAAAAGCCGACCAAGAAGGCAACCGTCATCGTGACGGCCAAGGGCGAAATGAAGCCATTGACCGTGCTCGACCATCTCGACATGTCGTTGAGTTTGACCGACGACGCGTACAACGAAGCCTTGGTTGAGACGCGCGCGAAACTCGGGCGGTTATGCCGTCGTGCGCACTTCGAGGGCAAGTCGGCGCTCATTCTGTTCGAGGGACCAGATGCCGCGGGCAAGGGTGGTGCGATCCGCCGGCTCACCGGATCGATGGACGCCCGCGATTATCGTGTCATTCCGGTTGCGGCGCCGACGGACGAAGAGCGGGCGCAGCACTACCTCTGGCGATTTTGGCGGTATCTTCCGCGGGCTGGCCGGATCGCGATCTTCGATCGCAGTTGGTATGGCCGGGTGTTGGTCGAACGGGTTGAAGGATTCGCTCAACCCGAGGAATGGATGCGCGCCTATTCCGAAATCAACGAGTTCGAGGAACAACTCGGCCATCATGGAATCGTGCTGGCCAAATTCTGGGTCCATATCTCCAAGGATGAGCAATATCGTCGTTTCAAGGAACGCGAGACCATCTCCTACAAGGCCTGGAAGCTGACAGCGGAAGATTGGCGGAATCGCGCCAAGTGGGATGACTATGGGAACGCGGTACACGAAATCGTCGAACGCACCAGCACCACGGCGGCGCCATGGACGCTGGTCGAGGGCAACGACAAGAAATATGCCCGTATCAAGATCATGCGCACGTTATGCGCGGCGTTGGAAAAGCGGCTGAAACAGGACGGCGACGGCCGCGGCGCCAGTAAGAAAAAGGCGTAGCGTCGCCGCCCTGCTGCTTTCGAACGGCGGCGGCTCAGACGACTGTTGTGACCGTATCCTCCAGCGCCGCTGTTTTCTCGGCTTCGGTCGCGCGCCCCTGGTGGCGTTCGCGCATGAACAGGCAGGCGAGTCCGCCGGCAAAAGTCAGGGCCGCCAATCCGGTCAAGCCGACGACATAGCTGCCGGTGCTTTCCTGGACCTTGGCGACGAGGAACGGCGTCAGCACGACCACTGGAATGAACATGGTCAAAAGGCCGAAGGCGCGCCCGAATCCGCTCGCGCCAAACTCGACGGCGATAGCCGCCGCGAGGAGCGGCCACAGGCCGCCACTCGCCCCGACAAGGACCACCCCCACGCCAAGACTCCCGGGGCCGTGACCATACGCAATGATCAAGCCGCCGACGGCATCGGCCACAGCTAGGCCAGACAGCGGGAGGCGATTGCCGAACCGATCGGAAAGCAGGCCCATGATCAGGGTCGCACTCACCTGTGACAGACTGAACGCCGATAGCAATGCGCCGGCTGTTTGCTGGCTCAACCCCTGGCTTGCGGCGATGGGCGCAAGGTTCTGGGCGCACCCGCCCCAAAGCGCCAATATCGGCAGGTAGACACCGACCAGAAGCCAGAAATTCCGGCGCCTGAAGACCTCGCGCCAGTTAAGGCTTCCGCCGCCGCCATGGCCGTGATGTGGCGTCGGCGCCTTACCGTCGCCGGTCATATAGTGCAGTCCCTCGCGCTCGGTGGGACGGTCCCGCAACACCCACAGTACGAGCGGGATAACGACGAGCGCGATCACCACGCCGCCAACCCGCCAGATGGCCCGCCAGCCGACGGCGGGCATGACCGCCGCGATGATCGGCGGCAGAACCGCGCCGGCCACACCAAGGCCAAAGGCCGTGAGACCCAAGGCTAGTCCCAGGCGCCGCACAAACCAGCGCGAGACGATGGCATTGGCCGGCACCGCCGTCGAAAAGACGACCCCCAGGGGCAGCGGAAGGGCATAAAGCGCCAGGAGTTGCCAGGTTGTGGTCGCGAAGCTGATCCCGAAAGCAACCAGCACGATGCCCACAAGTCCGCCGCCCATAAGCCAGCGGGCGGGATACTTGTCGGCGAGCACTCCGATAAAGGGTGACAGCGATGCGCTCACGAGGCCGCACGCCCCCATGCCCAGCTGCAACGTGCTGATCGAACTGTGCAGATCCGCCGACCAGTCGTGGAGGAAAAGGGAGAAGGCGTTTATCGACATGCCGTTAGCCGCGGCCTGCGAGAGGATGCAGACCGCCACGATGTTCCAGCCATGATACCAGCCGATTCGCCGCGTCGCGCCGCCACCTGCCGTCATTTGATATCCCCCTATCGGTCGCCCGTCCCCTACCGCCATTTACTCTGGTGCAAAAGGCACCGTCTGAACAGTGAAGAACACTGGCCGAGGCCCGTGCCAGTGCACTTGAGGCTCCCGGCGCCGCATGGCACGATGCCGCCCCAATCCGCACGCCATCGAATGCAATGCCGCATCGCCGTTTCTGGACCAAATACTCCGACGAAAAATTGCTTCAGGTTCCCCTGAAGGATTTGGGCGTTTCCGTGGAGCGAACCTGGCTGGCGCGCTGCGTAAAGGATCTCTACGGCGAAATCGAAGAGCGTGGATTGCGCATTCGCCCCAGGGTGTGGATATCCGACGAGTGGTTCAGCCCGGCCGGCACGCCGGGCATCGCCATTCCATTTTATTTGGCGCACCCGCGCTTGATGCGGCTTGAGCGCAAGAAAATTCTCGAGGTGGAGGGCGGTACGGTTCCCGAATGCATGCGTATCTTGCGCCACGAGGCCGGACATGTGGTGCAACATGCCTATCGATTGCACCGCCGCCGTAGTTGGCAGAAGCACTTCGGGCATTCCTCGGAAAAGTATCCCGAGTACTATCGGCCGAATCCCGCCAGCAAGCGTTACGTCCAGCACCTGCGCCTTTGGTATGCGCAAAGCCACCCGGACGAGGATTTCGCCGAGACGTTCGCCATATGGCTCACGCCCCGTTCGGCCTGGCGCAAGCGCTATGCGGGGTGGCCCGCCCTCAATAAGCTGGAATACGTCGACGAGTTGATGGCTGAAATCGCCAACCAGCCGCCAATTCTAAAGCGCGGGCCAATGGTTGATCCCATCAGCCGACTCAATTGGACCTTGGAAGAATACTACAAAAAGAAAGTCGCCCTGTACGCGACCGAAGCGCCCACGACCTACGACAAAGACCTTTTGCGTATTTTTTCGAGCGATCCACGCCACAGCGATTCACCGGCGGCATCAGCGTTCATCCGGCGGCATCGCAAGCGGCTCCGTCAGGATGTGGCCGACTGGACCGGGGAATATCAGCTCGCGCTTGATTCCATCATCGACGACATCATCGCGCGCTGCCGCGAGCTGAAATTGCGCGCGGTCGGCAGCGAGCGCCGGCTCCTTGCTGACTTCACCATACTTTTCACCGCTCACGTCGTGCACTCGATCTACAATCCCAATCGTCGCATGTGGCTCGCGGTATGAAAAAACGGCTCCGCGTTCTTGTGCTTCTCGATGCCGACCTAATGCCGCCGGATTCGCTGCGGGGCCACAGCCCCGAAGATATCTTCAAATGGAAGACGGAATACGACGTCGTCAGCGAGTTGCGGGCGAGCGGCCATGAGGTCCATCCCCTCGGCGTGCAGAACGAGCTTAAGCCGATCCGCGACGAGATCGAAACTTGGAAGCCCGACATCGTTTTTAATTTACTCGAAGAATTTCATGGCATGACGGCCTACGACCAGAATGTCGCCAGTTATCTCGAATTGCTGCGCGTGCCTTATACCGGCTGCGGCCCGCGCGGCATGGTGCTGGCGCGCGGCAAGGATCTGTCCAAGAAAATTCTTGCCTATCATCGCGTGCCTGTTCCCGCGTTCGCGGTATTTCCCGTCCGCCGCAGGGTCGTGCGGCCGAAACGCATGACGTTCCCCCTGATCGTCAAGAGCGTCAACGAGGATGCGTCTTTGGGCATCGCCCAGGCCTCGATCGTGCACAGCGATGAGGAACTGGCCGCGCGCGTCGCATTCATACACGACTACGTGGGCAGTGCGATTGCCGAGCAGTATGTCGCCGGCCGCGAGCTTTATGTGGGCGTTCTCGGCAACGAACGGCGCCGGGCATTGCCGGTGTGGGAATTGGAATTCACCAACTTGGCGCCGGGCGCCAATCCCATCGCGACCGAACGGGTCAAGCACAATCCTAAATACCAGGAACGCCGCGGTATCCAGGAAGGACCGGCCAAGCACCTAAGCCCTGAGCTGGCCAAGCGCCTGCAGGACCTCGCCAAGCGGATTTGCCGCACGCTGGACTTGGACGGGTACGCCCGTGTCGACTTCCGCCTTGCCGAGGACGGTGTGCCTTACTTCCTGGAGGCCAATCCCAATCCCGAGATCGCCAAGTCCGAGGAATTCGCCCAGTCCGCGGGGCACGCGGGGTTGAAGTATCGCGACCTTCTCAACCGCATTCTCCTGCTTGGCATCGCGCGTGCGCGGCGGGTGGGACTCCCGCCCGATTGAGCCATCGCGTGAGAAGGCCTGCCTAAATCCACAGCCGCAGAATCCAAGCATATGGTTATTTATCTTCAGACGTTCTCCGCAGTCCAATCTGCATCTCATGAACATATTTTTTTTGAGTATCTGAGCCACAGCCGCGTGATGTAACATTACTGCCATCCGCCAGGGGGGATGGCATTTGACGAGAACGGGAGATCGCCTCCAGGCGCTAGGTCAAAATGTCGAGGCGTTGGTCCGCACCTACGCGCCGGCGCTCAAGAGATTCTTTCAGCGCCGGATTCTAGAGCACGCAGATGTTGATGATCTGGTGCAGGACGTCTTCTTGCGTTTGGCCCGGCGCGGGGACTTGAATGACGTTGTTAATCCCGAGGGATACGTTTTTCAGACGGCAGCGAATATCTTGCGCGACCGCTTACGCCAACGGTTCACCCATCAAACCTACAACCACCAACCGATCGCCGATAGTTACGTAGAAGATGCAGCTTTTTCTCCGGAACGCATTTTATTAGGTCGGGAGGCGATCGGACGGCTTAAGGGAGCGCTGCTGGAATTGCCGGAGCGTACCCGCATGGTATTTTTCCTATGCCGTATCGAAAGTATTCCCTATGCAGATGTCGGAAACAGGCTTGGAATATCCTTGAGTTCCGTAAACAAGCATATGGCCAGGGCCGTTGAGTTCTTGATAGACCGTATGAAGGAAGAGTCGTAGTGGTCGCGCCCCAGCAATTCCCAAATGACCCGGAGGTCACGGCCGAGAAGGAAGCTGTGCGCTGGCTCGTGCGCGTCCAAAGTTGCGTTCTGAGCGAAACTGAAAAGGCGCATTTTGCCACCTGGCGATCAAACGCCGCAAATGCATCCGCCTATCAGCAGGTAAGTGGTTTCTGGGGCACGATCGACAGCACCATCAATGAAGTCGCCGCAACGCCAGAAATCCTGCGCGAGCGTGAACGCATTCTGGCGCAGCTGAGTCGACGCCGCTTCTATCGAACGGCCGGAATTGCCGCTGGCGTCGCATTCCTTGTGATTACGTCGCTTACGCTGCTGGCCAATATTCGGCCGGCTCTGACGAAGGTTCGTGCCACGCTGGCTTCTCTGCAGGCGCCGTCGGAGGGAATGTACGCAACAACCGTTGGCGAACGTTCGACCGTTACCTTGCGTGACGGGAGCGTCCTCACGCTGAACACAGACAGTGCCGCAAGAGTCGCTTTTAGCGAGCAGGAACGCCGCATTATTCTGACCCGCGGCCAAGCGCTATTTGAGGTTGCAAAGAATCAATCGCGGCCGTTTGTCGTTTATGCCGGTGATGAACGGATCGTCGCCACTGGAACGGCATTTGATGTCCGTCTAGACACCACCGCTGTGGAAGTGACGCTGGTCGAGGGGCATGTCCTTGTCGACCATGCGGACAACGCCGTCAGGTTGAAAACGATTCCTCAATCGGCAGAACTATCCGCCGGTGAACGACTCGTTGCGCGGCCAGGCGATGTCATTTCCGTCAGCCCTGCCAATGTAGAAAGCGTCACGAGCTGGACCACGGGCAAATTGGTTTTTCTCAATACGCGACTAAGCGATGCGATTGCAGAGGAAAACAGGTATACGCACACCCCACTCAATCTTGCGGATGACAGTCTTGCGGATTTGCGCGTCAACGGGGTGTTTCGTGCGGGACAGCCGGCTGAGTTCGCTCGTGCGGTCGCGCAAATCTACCCCCTCTCGATCAAAGATGGCCCAGACGGACAAATTCGCATCATCACGCGGACGAACTGATCGCGTGGCCGCACCGTCCGCCCTCATCTAAAATAATTTTTGGCATAGATGCACATTTTGTGACAAGCGACGTCTTACCGTTCTGAGGGCGCGCATTCGTGCGCCACAGCGGGGAGGGGGGCTTCATCATGAAATTCGCGATGCGTTCGTTTTCAAGATATCTAGCACTGTCTGCTTGTGCGGTGGCGTTGCTCACCAGTCATGGTAGTTACGGCCAGACCGAGCAGCTTGTTGTTTTCAATATTACGGCAACCGATCTCCCCGGCGCGCTCAATCAATTAGCGCAGCAAAGTGATCGCCAAATTGTATTTGGAAGCGATGTCCCGACCAAAAGCGGAACAATGCCGTTGCATGGGACCTACCGCGTCCAAGACGCACTCGACATGCTGCTCCGCGGATCCGGCGTCACGTACAAAGTGGGCCAGGATAATACAATTGTTGTTTCGACAGCCGACACGTCTGCTGGTTCGAAGCAGTCTTCGCCGGATGGAGTTCGCGCAGCACACCCTACGCAGACGGCCGCCGCGGAACTCGCCGCCGCGAGCCGTGAGGGAACCGAACCAGGGCTTGAGCAGATCATCGTTTCTGCGCAAAAGCGCGAGGAGCCGCTCGAGAGAGTACCAATGTCGATTACTGTGCTGAACCCGGAAACGATTGCGAAATCCGGCATCGTGAACTTAATGGACATCGGCCGCATCGCAACCGGCGCTCAGATGAACTTTGCCGGCGGCATACCCGGGATTGCCGTCCGCGGCATCAGCACACTGATCAGCGGCTATAACGTCGAATCGAATGTGGCGATCTACATCGATGGTTTCTACGATCCGAACCCGATTACCATGGCCAGCGACATGGCCAATCTCGACAACGTCGAAGTGCTGAAGGGCCCGCAGGGTACACTCTACGGACGGAATGCCACCGGCGGTGCCTTTCTGATCAACACGCTGGGGCCTTCGAAGACGTTCACGGGAAATTTCGACTCGAGCTATGGCCGCTTCAACGACACGGTCGTCAATGGATATGTCGCAGGACCCATCAGCGATCGAATCCGCTTCAGCGTGAGCAGCCACTATCGGCATGACGATGGCTGGATCAAAAAGATCGACCCGACCACGATCGGTAGTTATGTCGGCGGTGCCGCGCCGATCAAAGAAGCGTCGGTGCGGGCCAAGCTCGAAGCTGACGTAACGGACGATCTGACGGCAACGCTCAGCCTGAACTACGGCTATACCAAGGACACTCCGCCAGGATTGCTCTCAGTTTTTGCCCACGTTTCACCGGCCGAGCCGGCGCCGCCATCGCGGCCAACCGTGTTCGGTACTGCTGCCTATAACTACAAAAACTACGCTTTTGGCATGGAGGACGAGGCGACGCTCAAACTCGTCTACAATACGTCCATCGGCACGCTAACGTCGCATTCCGGTTACGCTCACCACATCAACGACAGCTACTTTGACTTCGACGGCAGTTACGCGGACCTCATCTACAATCACTTCAAGTATGACGAGGATACCATCCAGCAGTCGCTGGATTACGCCATTACGGCGATCGACAAGCTCGATCTTGTCGCGGGAGGTCTCTATTACCATGACTTGTTCAAAACCGCGCCCGGGGTCGGCAGTATCCAGTACGGGCCCAAATTGGCCTTGGTCTCGACCTCCCAGTTCCGGCAGCCGACGGAAGCATGGGCGTTGTATCTCGATGGCACCTACCACTTGACCGATCGGCTGAGCCTGACCGCGGGAGGCCGCTTCAGCCACGACTACAAGTCAGCTGCATTCCAGACAGTGTCGGCGAAAGGGGTCGTGACTTTCGGCCCAGCCCCCAACAGCCATGCCTGGACGAAGTTCACGCCACGCGCAACGGCGCGCTATGAGTTGGCACCACAGACCGATGTCTATGTCTCTTGGACACAGGGCTTCCGGAGCGGTGCCTATAACGCGTCGCCTCCGGCCGGTCTGCCGCTGACGCCGGTCAACCCCGAAACCATCACCGCCTACGAGGTGGGTTTCAAGACAACCCGGTCGATCGTCCGGTTCCAGACTGCGGCATTCTATTATGACTACAAGGACCTCCAGGTTTCCGTCACGGTGCCAAACCCGACCTGCTTGCCCGGAACGACGTGTGGCATCGTCACGATTTTGCAAAACGCGCCGGGGGCTCACATCTACGGCTGGGAAAACGAGATCACCGTGACACCGGTTGAGCGCATGACGCTTCGGGCGGGCCTTGCGCTTCTGCACGCTCGTTATCTGTCGTTTACGAATGCCACCGGTACCGGGGTCAACGCCACAAACACTTTGAATGTATCCAACCAGGTGCAAAACTGGACAGGCAAACAACTGGCGCGCGCGCCAGATGTTTCCGGCAACGCGGGCGTCGATTATGAGGTGCCGATGTCGTATGGCAGCCTGTTGCTTACCGCCAACGTCAACTTCACGAGCGGATATGCCATCAGCAATCCCTCGCTCTATGGCCCCTTGGCGCCCGCCGGCTTGCAGGGTGCACAGCGGTTTCGGCAGGAATCGTACGCCTTGCTAAGTGCCCAGGTGACCTGGACCGATCCGTCGAACCACTACGCGGTGACAATCTACGGCAACAACCTCACCAACAAGAACTATCGTCTGACCTACAACGGCGGCGCATTTGGCGACTATAGCGTCAAAGCGGAGCCGATCACCTATGGCGCCAAAGTCGGAGTCAAATTCTAGAGCCATAGTTCGGAAATATCGTCGCAAACCGCCATCTTATCACCCCATGGATGTGGAGATGGCGGTCTTGCAGCGGTCGTTTCTTCAAGCGCTCCGGATCGGCCGATGTGTGCCCGTCAATATGGCGGCTGACAGGTAGCCTGTGGGGTTCGATAATGAACTGAGAGCGCCGTTGTGCCGATCCTAGGCTCTCAGAGTTAAAACAACGCACTGTGTGTGGTTCTGACAGTTAATGATGACCGGAGATCGAGCGGGAGTGAGCAGCCCTAGAACAGACATATGTTTCCAGGGCGCGCTCTAGATATTTGGGAGAGACCTTCTTATCCGGCACGGTGATTCCGCGGTGCCGGGAAGGGCTTTAGTGGAGGAACTGCGATGAGCCAATCCATCCCACCGTCGTCGGTAAACAGGCGGATCTTTCTGGCAGGTGCCGTCGCTTCCGGTGCGAGTGTTGCGGGCGCGGCTGTTGCGACCGAGGCGTCGGCCGCGGTGCCTGCGGGCGAGACGTCCTTCGGCGAGTGCCCCGACGATAAAGCCCTGCGCACGGCCTGGAAGCAGTTTTGCCGACGTCTGGAGGAAGCGGGAGACCGTGTCTTTAATGCGTACAACCCGCCGAAACCGCTGCACCGGGCGGACGGCTTCCGCTTTCTGACGCAAAACCTCGGCCAAGCCTTTGCCCTTGGGTATGAGACGAAGGACACGAAGTTTCCGGTCATACATGCCTTCTGCACGCCGTTCTGCAAGCTTGGCGGCGACAACGCCGATTGCGTCTATCAGCAGGCCTGGATCGACGGTGAATCGGTTTACAAGATCTCCGGTACACGGGGCACGGTGCGATTCCTGAACTTCACGGTTCAAGGCCCACGGCCGGAGAAGCAGCCGGGAACGGACTGGCCGAGTCTGCACGAACCATTCGGCGACGTCCCGGAGGCAAACCTGTTCGGACATCAGCTTGAAACCGAATGGGACGGAAGCTTCGAACTCTACATCGGCGGACCGAAACGCGGTCCGAACTGGCTGCCGACGACGTCGGGCTCGCGCAAGCTATTCATACGGCAATGCTTCGACCAATGGTCGGAGGTCCCGGCACGACTCCGCATCGAGCGTGTCGGCATGACCGACCCACGGCCGGCGCCGACGCCTCAAGCCATGGTGGAGGCGATGGAGTGGGCCGGACATTTTGTCGCCGGCACGATGGATGACTGGCCGGATAACCCTTACAAATACAATAAGGCTCATTTTTTGAATTGGGTGAACCAATTCCCGCCCGACGGCGGCGATAATCCGACGTCGGACAGACATCGCGGCCGCGCGATCACAAACATGTCCTGGGCATTGGCTCCCGATGAGGCACTGATCATCGAGTTCGACAATCATGACGGCCTATGGATGTTCACCAACATGGGCGTGTTCTTCAGCAGCATGGACTTTCTGTATCGGCCGGTGAGCTATACGCCCAGTCGCACCAAAGTGGACAGCGACGGCAAGGTGCGTCTGATCATGTGTCACGACGATCCGGGGTATCACAATTGGCTGGACACCCAAGGCTTAGAACGCGGCGACGTAACCTATCGCCATTTTTTGAGCGACGACGTGGCGGCCCTGCGGACCAGGCTCGTCAAGCGGTCCCAGCTCGCCGACGCTTTGCCCCCTGATTCGGTCAAGGTGACACCCGAAGAAAGGACTCAGCAGATGCACGAACGCTTTGACGGAATACGTCAGCGTTACAGCTTATGACAAATCGCGGCTGCCGAACGTTTTCAATGTGCGGTCATATTTCGCGCGATATGGAAGGTGGTTCTTATGGCATTTGGTGACTCTCCGTATGACAAAGCGTTGCGTGAAAGCTGGTATGGCTTCTGCGAGCAAATGAAATCGGCGGGAGACCGCGTATTCAAGCAATACAATCCTGCGAATGAGCTGCAGCGTGCCGACGGGTTTCGCTTTCTGACCCAAGCCCTTGGCCAGGCGTTCGATCTGGCGCTGGAGACCAAGGACCCCCGCTATCCCATGATTCAGGCGTTTTGTTCGTGGAACAGGAAGCTAGGTGGGGATAACGCGGACTGTGTTTACCTGCAGGCCTGGATCGATGGCCAGTCGGCGTACAAGATCACAGGGACCAAGGGGTCGGCACGCTTCATGAACTTTACGGTGCAGGGGCCGCGTCCCGAGAAGGACGCGTACTATGGTGCCAATATCCCCAGTCTCCACGAGCCGTTCGGCGATACGCCGGAGGCGAACATCTTTGGCCACGAACTGAAGTGCGATTGGGACGGAAAGTTCGTCCTCTATATCGGCGGGCCCAAGCGAGACCAGAATTGGTTGCCGACGACCCCTGGGTCGCGAAAACTTTTCCTGCGGCAATATTTCGACCGCTGGGAGGAAGAGGCCGCGCTCTATAGCATCGAACGCATCGACATGGACGAACCGCGTCCGCTGCCGACGCAGCAGACCATTCTGGAATCCGTCCGCTGGGCAGGCGATTACCTGACGGGGGCCATGCGGGACTGGCCGGATTTCATGATGAAGGTTGGTGTCGGCCTCGAGGACGAGAAGAACATAAACCGCTATCCGGCGGCATCGCTCGCGGGCGGCGCGGAGCAACGAGACCAGCGCCGTGGGCGGTCGACGGACTTTATGCGCTGGCGGCTGGCGACGGACGAAGCGCTGATCGTGGAGTTTGAGAACTACGACGGGTTCTGGATGTTCACCAACATGGGGGTGTTCTGGAACAGCATGGACTATCTTTACCGTCCCGTAAGCTACACGCCCAGCCGTACCGCAGTGGACGGGGATCATCGCGTCCGGCTCATTATGACCCATTCTGATCCTGGTTATCAAAATTGGATCGATACCCAGGGGTTTGATGAGGGCTATCTCATGTTCCGAAATGTTCTTAGCCGGGCAGTGCCGCGTCTTGAGACCAAGGTCGTAAACGTCCGAGACTTGGAAAAACACCTGCCAGACGATTCCAAGAAAATATCGCCGGAGGAGCGCGCGCGTCAGATGCACGTGCGCTTCAACGCCATCAGGCGCAGATACAGGATTTAGATTGATGGCCTTCGGCAAGGACCTCGCCGTCAGGACGGGCGACGCGTGACGCCGGACGCGGCTCTATGATAGGAGCCCGGATCGGACCCTCTCATTAGGTTGCGGCGTTCCGTGATGTGGACGAAACGACTTGCATCCGTTGCGGTGCGGCTTCCGTGCAGCGGTGTAACTCTGTAAATCTTGCTCTGTCCAACGCGAAGGTCTTCGCAAGCGTATCTTACGGGGAGGGGCCGGTGACGGACTATGTCGAACGCAAGGCGTATTATGCCGAGGCGCCGGTCGCGCTGGTCATCGGATGCGGCGACCTCGGTATGGGATGCGCCCGGGCGCTCGGCCGGCATCATCCCCTGTTGATCGTCGATGTGGACGGCGACCGTTTGAACCACGCCGTCGAGGCGTTGCGCAACGAGGGCCACACAGTCTCCGGCTACAAATGCGATGTCGCCAACCCCGAGCAGACGAAGGCGTTCGGCGTGGCGCTCAGCAAAGGACCGGGTGTGCGCGTGCTCGCCCATGTCGCCGCCGTAGGGCTGGGGAGCGGGGACTGGCGCAATATGATGGCGATCAACCTGATCGGACCGCATCTGGTCGCGCAGGCCGCACACCCATCCATGGTGCGCGGGAGTGCGGCCATCCTTATCTCATCCTTGGGCGGCTATATGCCCGCGCCGGATGTCCGGCGCGACGCCGCGTTGGACGAGCCGCTGAAGCCGGGCTTCTATGATGCGATGCTTGAAGCTCTGGGCGGTGTCGAGCCGACCTTGCCGGAGACCTACAATTATTCGAAGCGCGGCCTGATGCGCCTCGCCGAGAAGCTCGCGATTGCGTGGGGCAAAGACGAGATACGCGTGCTCTCGGTCTCGCCCGGCATGCTTCATACGTCGATGGGCCGTCGCGGCAGCGTCTTGTTGCCTGGCCGGAACGACATGGTCCGGTTTGTCCCGCTTGGCCGTCAGGGCACGATCGTCGAAGCCGCCGCCGTTGTCGCTTTTCTCGCATCCGATGCGGCGAGCTTTGTGAACGGTATCGACGTTCCCGTTGACGGCGGCCACCGCGCCGTGAATCGTGCCAACGGTCGCCTTTACGGGGGCAAGTAAATCGGGTGACGGTATGTGACGTTGCAACGGTGCTTCCGTACAACGGCGCTACTCTATATATCTCCAGGTCTAACACAGCAATTTGGCGCATGCCCAATGGGAGGAACCAGTGACGGATTTCGTTGAACGCAAGGCCTATTATGCAGAGGCGCCGGTCGCGCTGATCATCGGATGCGGTGATCTCGGCATGGGTTGTGCCCGGGCCCTCGGCCAGCGCCATCCGTTGCTGATCGTTGATGTGGACGGCGACCGGTTGGATCGCGCGGTGGAAATGCTGCGCAACGAGGGCCATACGGTCTCCGGCCACAAGTGCGACATTACCGATCCCCAGCAGACGAAGGCACTCGGCGCGGCGCTCAGCAAAGGGCCGGGTGTGCGCGTACTCGCCCATGTCGCCGCGGTTGGGCCGAGAATCAAGGACTGGCGCCGGATGATGGCGATCAATCTGATCGGACCGCACCTGGTGGCGCAGGCCGCGCACCCATCCATGGTGCGCGGGGCGGCGGCCATCCTCGTTTCATCCTTGGGTGGTTATATGTGCGCGCCGGATCAGCGGCGCGACGCCGTGTTGGATGAACCGCTGAAGCCGGGTTTCTTCGATGCGATGCTTGAAGTCCTGGGCGGCGTCGAGCCGACCTTGCCGGAGACCTACAATTACTCGAAGCGCGCCCTGATCCGGCTTGCCGAGAAGCTCGCGATCGCCTGGGGCAAGGACGAGGTGCGCGTGCTTTCCCTTTCGCCCGGCATGCTTCACACGTCAATGGGGCGTCTCGACGGTGCGTTGACGCCGGGCCGAAACGAGAAGGTCGTGCAGATTCCGCTCGGTCGCCAAGGCACGATCGTCGAAGCCGCCGCCGTCCTGGCGTTTCTCGCATCCGATGCGGCGAGCTTCGTGAACGGCATCGACGTTCCGGTTGACGGCGGCCATCGCGCTGTAAATACCGCCAACGGCCGTCTTTATGGGGGCAAGCAACCCGGCTAGAGCTTGATCGTTTCGTGTTGAAGCAGGTATTCCCCCTCTCCCCAACGGAGCGAGGCGGTGAGGGGGGGGATTAAACCTCATCAAATCTTTCTCTAGAGCATGTTCCGGAAAAGTGAGAACCGGCTCACGCCGGTCGGACCATCAGTGATAGGCGGCCTGCGCTGCCGTCAATTCGTCGAGAACCTGACCAACGATCGGATGCTTGCTCATGCGGGCGTAGTAGACGACCAGCGCGTTATGGGGCTTCGTCAGGTCTCCCAGGCCGAACATGGTGGCGATAACACTGCTTAATTGCAGAGATGGCGGCAGGATGCAGTCCGCGAGCGAGACGTCCCCTTTGACCTCGGGCAGGGGCGTCGCCATGAAATGGGCAAGTGCCGACAGCCCATCCTTCCATCGCATGATCTCCTGCTCGACGGTCCGCGCGTCACGCTGGGCCGGATCCAGATGAGGAAACAATCTGATGACGGGCGCCATGACGTATGTATCCATCATGCGGATGGCGACGTTCACGCGGGCACGCTGCTCCGGATCGGTGGGACGCAGTGACGGCGTTGGGAAGCGGTCTTCAAGATAGTTGAGGATCGCCTCCGATTCCGGAATCACGTTACCGCTCTCCGTGACAAGGACGGGAATCTTGCCGACCGGGTTCATTTTTAGAAACTCCGGCGATTTAAGACTATCGCCAGGCGAGGCGATCTGCGCGATGGTGATTCCCTTGGCGCGCTGCGCGATGGTGATGCGTGCGCCGAATGGAGATACTGGGTTACTATAGAGCTTCATGAGGAATTCCCCGTTTGTGGGCTGCTGATGCCCGCCCACTCGTCAAGACAATGTCACGCACCGTCAAGACAGGCGGACAAATGGTTTGCATCTCCGCCGCACGAGCCTAGCAATATTCGCGTTATGCTGCACAGCTATATCGACGCGATGCTGCATTGGGACCGTATTACAGAGGAGTTGGTATGAGCAAAGGCGAAACGATTGTCGTCTTCGGCGGATCGAGTGGGATCGGACGGGCGGTGGTTCTCGCCGCCGTGGCGGCGGGAGCGCGGGTGCGGGCAATCGGGCGCGACCGAGGGCGCCTGGAGGCGCTCTTGCGCGAGGTTCCGGCTTTGGAGATCGCCACGGCAGACATTCGCGACGCCGAAGCGGTCGGCCGCGCGCTTGAGGGGCTGGCGCGCATCGATCATGTGGTTGTTTCCGCGGGCACGGTCACGGCGACGCCGATCCTGACAAGCGACATGAGTGCCTTGCGTGAACCCTTCAATGAGCGTGTTTTCGGGGTGATGCATGTGGTGCGCCATGCCGCGCCACGCATGCGCGACGGTTCATTCCTGTTTGTAACCGGCGATCTTGTGGAACGGCCGGTTGCCGGCGTGAGTGCGGTGGGCGCGGCGGCGGCGGCCGTGGAGTCGCTGGTCCGCTGCTGGGCTTTGGAACTGGCGCCACTGCGTTTCAACATCATTTCGCCGGGCAGTATCGATACGCCGCTGCATGACAAATTGTTCGGCGCTGAGCGGGACAAGGCATTGGCTCACCAGGCCGAACGCATTCCCTTGAAACGTGTCGGCCGTGCCGAAGAGGTAGCCCAGGCTGCACTGGCTCTGCTCGGCAACCGGTTTGTGACCGGAGCGACCCTCAATATCGATGGAGGTTTGCGCCTCGCTCCTTAGAAACGCAACGATTCATGAGGACGCGTTTGCTTTCGATGTCGCGCTTCAGTATTCGGGTTAGGCGGGATGCCACGGCGGGAGGGCAGCCGACAGGCGATTTTCCTCGGTTCAGTATGTGCTCTCCAAAGGCAATGACAGCAAAAGGGTGACGGATATGGCGACCTATGTGCTCGTGCATGGCGGAAGCCACGGTGGATGGTGTTGGCAATCGCTCAGCCGTTTGTTGCGGGCGGCCGGGCATGACGTATACACGCCCACGCTGACGGGATTGGGCGAGCGCGCGCACTTGCTTCGTCCCGATATCAACCTCGACACCCACATT
This sequence comes from Rhodospirillaceae bacterium, assembly GCA_004297485.1. GTDB lineage: Bacteria > Pseudomonadota > Alphaproteobacteria > Rhodospirillales > Rhodospirillaceae > SCTM01. The sequence continues at coordinate 45,434 of SCTM01000153.1, read as the reverse complement.
GCCGATGTGGTCGGCGTGCTCCATTTTGAGGGCATTACCAATGCGATCCTTGTGGGGCACAGCTATGGCGGCACGGTGATCACGGGTGTCGCCGATCGCGCTTTGTCGCGCGTTGGTCATCTTGTTTTCCTCGACGCCTCGCATCCCCATGACGGCGACTCCATGGTTTCAATGACGCCCGAGATAATGAATGCTGCGCGCAGTGATCTGCGTGTTATCGATGGCGTGGAACTGGTTCGCTGGCCGGGCCCGGAACACGGCCGGTCATATGGTGTGACCGACCCGCACGATGTCGCGTGGATGCAGGATAAGCTGACGCCGCAGCCATGGAAGACTTTCGAGCAGCCGCTAAGGTTGGCGAATGAAGCGGCCCTCCGGAAGATCCCCTTTACCAATATCAATTGCACGCCGACACTGAAAGTGCGCCCGCCGGAGTCTTTGCAAAGAGCCTTGGCGGGAGATCGCGTTTGGGAAATCGATACGGGCCACGATCTGATGATTACCGAACCGGAGAAAGTTGCGGAGCTGCTGTTGCGGGTGGCCGCGCTCTAACGTTTAAGGGACATGGCGAGGGCGTGAGCAGGACGACCCCTGTCCTGGTATATGGCGGCTGGCGTCGGCAAAGTACGGCACCGCAGTTGCGGACTCACTCAGGCACGGGGTGTATACCCCGACGCTGACCGCCTTAAGGCGGCATACCCGGCCTGCTCGGGGCTACCAAGACGCGCTCAAGGCAGGTAAAACAGAATTTCATCCCATAACGCGGTCTATCATCATGCCCCTTCCCACTCCTACCGTTGCGCGTACGTCTTCTCATACCCGGCAGATCGTCTGCGAAGGGTTCGAGCGCGCGGACGGCCTCTTCGATATCGACGGATGGCTGACGGACGTCAAAGGTGCTCCCTTTGTGACGCCGTTCCGTGGCACGCTTTCCCCCGGCGAGCCTCAGCATAGCTTGGGTCTTCGGATCACCATCGACGGCGACTTCTTGATCAAGGATGTGATCGCGGTTATGGATGCGACGCCGTCGGACCATTGCTTTGGTGCCGTGCCGAATTTCGCCAAGTTGATCGGGCTCAAGCTGAGCGGCGGTTTCAACCGCACGGCTCGGACCGTCATCGAGCGCACCCTCGGCTGCACCCACCTGATTGACCTCCTGGGGCCGATGGCGACGACGGCGCTTCAAACGGTCTGGGCCAAGAACCCACGGCGGTTCCTCGGATCGTCCAAAGATCCGAAAACGCCGCCGCCGATGGTGAACAGCTGCCGCGGCTGGGCGGACGATGGAGAAATGGTGGCTAATGCCTTTCCGCAATTTTATACCGGGCCCGCCAATGTTCCTCCCAAACACTGACAGTCGGCGGGTCCGCCGCATGCCAAGGTGACAGGACCGCAGATGTCGCGTGAGACGATCACCAAGAATGCCGCTGCGCCGATGGATTTTGTGCGCGGCGATGCGACCGGCCTTTCCATCCCGGCGCACAGCGAAGCCTTGCGCACCGGCGGCGAGGCCTTCCTGACCGAAGCCTTCCAGGCCTTTGGGGCGCTTTCCCCGGACAATCGCATTACACGGATCACGCAATTCGAAAAGTGTTCGGGCGGCAGCACGGGTCAGAAGCTGTTTCTTTCAGTTGCCTACGAACGCCCCGCGCCGGACCTGCATACCGATCTGTTCGTGAAATTCTCCCGTGACTTCAACAATCCCGTCCGTGACAACCGCGGCAAGTATGAGATGGAGTCCGAGGTCCGGTTCGCGGCGATTTCGCGGCTGCCCGGTTTTCCTATCAGTGTGCCTGCTGCCTATTTCGCGGACTACCACCACGAATCGAACACCGGCCTGCTCATCACCCAGCGGGTCGCCTTCGGCACCGGCGGAATCGAGCCTCACCATCAGAAATGCCGCGATCATGAGCTTGCCGAGCCGGTTGCCTATTACCGGGTGATCATAAAAGCCTTAGCCCGCATTGCCGCCGCGCACAAATCCGGCCGGTTGTCGCCCGATATCGCCGCGCGGTTCCCGTACGATCCCGTGGCCGCCGCCGCCGCTGACCCGATCACTCACGACGAGCAACGGCTGCACACTCTCGTGGCGCAGTACGCCGATTTTGCCGCGCGGGTGCCGCAGCTTCTGCCCGCCAATATCACCACGCCGGCGTTCATCGCGAAACTGGATCGCGAAGTCGTCCGCTTCCGGCAACACGAGGCGACGGTCAAACGCTTCCTGCAGAGCAACCCCGATCTCATCGCTCTGTGTCACTGGAATGCCAATATCGATAACGCCTGGTACTGGCACGATGCCGCCGGTGCGCTGCAGTGCGGCCTGATGGACTGGGGCCGTGTCGGCCAGTTGAATGTCGCATTCGCCTTGTGGGGAAGCCTCAGCGGGGCCAGCTTTGAGATGTGGAATCAGCACCATGAAGAGCTGATTGCCCTCTTCGCCGGAGAATTTCACGCGCACGGCGGTCCGCACCTCGATGTGGCGGAGTTGAAGCTCCACCTGCACCTCTACATCGCGATCATGGGTGTTTCCTATTTTATGGAATCCCCATATTGGATTCTCAAACGCTTGCCCGAAGTCGTTGGCGCGTCGGGGATGCTCGACCCTATCTTCCTGAAGAGCGAGTCGGCCCGCAACCAGCTGAGCATGATGACGGCATGCCTGAACCTTTGGCAAACCCACGATTTTGGGGCGAGCCTCGACCGCGTGCTGGCACGCATGCCGGGTGGCATCAATCCGGGCTGAGACGCGGTCCCGCGCGTCACAACTAAGTATGAACTTGGGTGCCGGATACCGATGCAATAAGGTCATGGCTCATGCCTGCGCGGCGGAACCGACCTCTGTCTATGTCTGCGGCGCGTCGGGCGCATAGGGGGAAAGCACAAGATGACGAAGGCGTTGTTTGGACTGGAAGGCAAGCGGGTCATCGTCTTGGGCGGCGGCCTAGGGATGGGTGAGGCGACCTGTAACCTGCTCGCCGACCTCGGCTGCAATGTCGCGGTTCTCGACATCATCCCCGAGCGGGCGGAGCGCGTGGCCGCCGATATCACAAAGAAAGGCGTGCGCGGGTTGCCGGTGATCTGCGATGTGCTGAACGACGAGGCGCTGGTGGCGGCCATCGCCCGCACCGAGCGGGATCTCGGCCCGCTCGACGGCATGGCCACCATCGTCGGCATGTCCTACATGGGCTCCTCGCTGGACCTGCCCATGGAGAACTGGGACACCGACCACAGACGCAACTTACGCTATATCTTCCTGGCGGCACGCGAGCTTGCCCGCAGCCTGATCGCTCGCGGATCTTCCGGCTCCATCGCCAGCGTCGCCTCCGTTGACGGCATCCGCGCCTCTACAAACCACGCATCCTATGGCGCGGCCAAGGCGGGCCTCATTCACCTCGCCAAGAGCCTGGCGGGGGAATGGTCGCAATACGGGGTCCGCTTCAATGTGGTGGCGCCGGGCGGCATGGTCACGCCACGCGCGCCCCTGGGCGACGCGGCGAAGGAAAAACAGAACCTGCAGCTCGTGCCCATGCAGCGGCGCGGCTTCGTCGACGACATCGCCAATGCACTGGTCTTCTTCCTCTCGAACCTGTCGAAGTATGTCACCGGCCAGACCCTGGCGGTGGACGGCGGCCTGACCGCCGTCGGCCCCATCGACTACAGCCGCTTCGCCACGATGAAAGGCGAGATGCGGGGGCAGAAAGAATAGCGGCGCCGAAAGGGATAAGGGCGTTAAGCCGCCAGACCGAACACATCCCCTTGAAGAATGCCGGCCGCGCCCGCGCGAGGGTGTTACTCCTAATATTTTGGCGAAGGATGTCGAGCCGGACCTAAGCCACGGGGCGTTGCATGACCGGGCGATGGCAATGGCACCGAGCTTCGATGTTACGCCTTCTTCACAAAGCAGGCTTTAAGGACCAGCCCCTTAACCTTGTCTGTGCGGCCCTCTATTTCCTCCTCGTCCGAGGTGAGGCGGATATTCTTAATCACCGTGCCGCGCTTGAGGGTCACGGTCGATCCCTTCACTTTCAGGTCCTTAATAAGAGTGACGGTGTCGCCCTCGGCGAGCAGATTTCCGTTGCTGTCTTTTACATCCACGGTCTTTGTTTCCCTTAATGAACATGCGCGGCGGTTATAGGCTGATCGATGTGCGGGGCGATATAAATTTAGGTGGTGCCACGCAACTCTCCCTGGCGTCGCGGCGCACTGTTCCGCTGCCGCGACGTTCCGCTCCAATCGCGGGCCCGGGACCTCTTGAATTCGCGGCATTTCGAGGTCGCAGCCGGGGGGCTGGGATTCGAACCTCGGTTCCCTGAGCCGGGGTTTGCCAGGAATCATGAGTATTCAATCACTTATACGATGGTCGGCTGGTCTAGAATATGATTCAGATCAACGCACCAACCTTGCCGCGCGGATAGATTGGCGGCACGATTGTCCACGACGTCGCGCCTGCATATTTCTGGGAATATGCCCGGGTCCGGAACACACCCTGAGGAGGAGAGGCCGCTATGAACATGAACGATCTGCTGATTGTCAGCGTCGACGATCACATCACCGAACCGCCAACCGTGTTCGACAATCAGCTGTCGGGTGAGGCTCTCGCGACCGCGCCTAAGCTGCGGACCACCAAGGCGGGCACGAATTTCTGGGAGTATCAGGGGATAAAGGCCGGCAATGTGGCGATGAATTCGGTCACCGGCCGTCCGCTCGAGGAATACGGCATGGAGCCGACCGCACTCTCTCAGCTCCGCGAGGGTTGCTACGACGTCCACGCCCGCATCGGCGACATGAATGTCAACGGCATCGCGGCTTCGCTCAATTTCGGCAGCTTCGTCGGCTTCGATGGCGGCCTGTTCGCGAAGGTTGAAAACAAGGCGCAGGCGCTCATCCACCTGAAGGCTTATAACGACTGGCATATCGACGAATGGTGCGGTGCCTATCCCGGCCGATTCATACCGTGTGCCATTCTGCCGGTGTGGAATCCGCTGGAAACCGTTGCCGAGATCAAGCGTGTCGCGGCCAAGGGCTGCAATACGGTCTCAATTAACGAGAACCCGACCAAACAGGGGCTGCCCAGCATTCATAACGCCTATTGGGAGCCGTTCTGGAAAGCGATCTCCGACCACGACATGACGATCTGTTTGCATATCGGTGCCGGCAACCCCGCGCCGCATGCCTCGATGGAAACGCCGATCGAAGCGTGGATCACGACGATGCCGATGTCGATTTCGGTCGGCGCGGCGGACTGGGTGCATCTGGAGGCGTTCGATCGTTATCCCAACCTGAAGATCGCGCTCTCGGAGGGCGGCATCGGTTGGGTGCCGTACTTCATGGAGCGGGCGGACTTCAGCCATTGGCGCCACCAAGCCTGGACGCACTCGCACCTGGCGAACCGGAAGCCGAGCGACATCTTCCGCCGGCATTTCATGAACTGCTTTATCGACGATGCGTTCGGCCTGACAAATCTGAGTGCCATCGGCGAAGACATGGTCGCCTACGAATGCGATTATCCGCATTCCGATTGCCTCTGGCCCGAGGTTCCGGAGGTCCTCTGGAAAAGCGTAAAACATCTCACCGACGCTCAGATCGACAAGGTCACCCATCGCAACGCGATGCGCTTCTTCAGGTTCGATCCGTTTAAATACCATCGGCGGGAAGATCTCACCGTCGGCGCTTTGCGCGCCAAGGCGGCCGAGGCGAAGGTTGACATCACGCCGCGTTCGTCCGGCGGCGCGGCGCCGCTGGCACCGGGTGAGCGTTTGCGGCCGGTGACCTCCGGCGACGTCATCAACATGTTCGCTAAAGTGCACCCGGAGGCGGCTTAAGCCCGCGGCGGTGGCGTCGTGTCAGGATTCGGCGACGGCGGTCGCCGCCTCCGGCGCCACGCTCTGGCTGTGGCCGCGGAGCATGAAGATGAGCGGCACCAGCGCGCAGGTCATGATCATCAGCAGCTTGAAGTCGTCCACATAAGCCGTCATCGCCGCCTGACGGTCGAGTTCGCCGTTCATCATGACAAGCGCGAGTTGGGGATTTGACGTCACCGCTCGGCCCACCGCCTGCTGCAACGAGGGGCTGAACGGGTTGATGTGCTCCGACAGGCCGGCACGGACGACCTGCATGTTCTGCGAAAGCAGCGTGACGAAGACGGAAATGCCGACGCTGCCCCCGACGCTGCGCACGAGATTCGCAAACGACGAGATCGCCGTTAGAAAGCGGCGGTCGATCGTTGCCAGCATGATCAGGTTGAGCGGCATGAACATCAGGCCCATGCCCAGGCCCTGGAACAGGGCGGTGGTCAGAAGAAATGATTCGGGAGTCTCGACGGTGAACGTCGACATCGTCGAGAGCGTCATGATGACCATGACAAGCCCGACGACCACCGTGATTCGGGGACCGAGAACACGACTGGCCCGGATCGACACCCAGGTCGCGACCATGGTGCCGAATCCGCGCGGTGCCATCAGAATGCCGACCGTCTGCACCGGGTAGCCCATGACGTTCTGCATCAGCAACGGCATCAGCACCATTGTGCTCATCGGCAAGGCGCTGGCGAAGAACAGGAGCACAAGGCCGACACGATAATTCCAATCCTTAAAGATTCGCAGATCAATGAACGGCCGCGATGACGTAAAGATGTGCACCAGGAAAAAATACAGGCCCGACACGGCGATGATGGCTTCGATGACGATTTCGCTCGACCCGAACCAATCCAAAGTCTCGCCGCGGTCGAGCATCAGCTGGAACGCGCCGAGCGCACAGGAAAGGAATCCAAACCCCATCATATCGAAGTGGTTTTCCGGCTTGCGGTCGGTCTCGCGCAACAGCCAGATGAGCCCGGCCACGCTGATGATCCCCAACGGCACATTGATCAGGAACACCCAGCGCCAGGTGAAGTGCTCGGTAATATAGCCGCCGAGGGTCGGGCCCATCATCGGGCCCATGGTCGAGCCCACGCTCCACCAGGAGATCGCCTGTGCTTGCCGCTCACGCGGATACGCGTCCATCAACACGGCTTGCGAAAGCGGAATGATCCAGGCGCTGCAGAAACCCTGGAGCGTCCGGAAGAGAACAATGTCACCGATGGATTGCGCTGCACTGCAGAGCGCCGAGGTGGCTGTAAAGCCGACGCCCGCCAGGATCAGGATGCGCTTGCGGCCATAGCGCTCGGCCAGAAAACTGGTGAGCGACATACTGATCGCACTGCCAACGACGTAGGAGGTCACGACCCAGGAGATCTGATCCTGCGAGGCATTCAACGTTCCTTGCATGTGCGGCAGAGCGACATTGGCGATGGTTGTATCCAACGTTTGCATGAACGTGCCCAGCATCAGGAAGCCGGTAACGAGGGTGCGCCAGGTGTTTTCTGAAATGGTCATGTTCGGTCTCTTGCCCGCGACGTCGGCAGATCACGCTTCGACGCGGTTGTCGTCCCGTCGCCGGCCGGACCCGTCGCGGGAAGCGTACGATTGACGATCTGGAAGGTCGCGCTGCCGCGGACCAGCGCCTCGCCCTCGGGGCCGTCACGCCTGACGATGCAGTTCACGAAGATGACCCGCCCGCCCGCGCGCATGACCTCGACTTCGGCCTCGATCCAGTCATCTTGCCGCGCGGAGGCGAAAAGCTCGCTGGAAAACGAGGTCGTGACGACGTAGGCGTCCGGGCGGCGTACGCGCACGCAGGCGTGGGTCATTGCCGTGTCGAGCAGCATGAAATACATCCCGCCATGGATGCCGGGCCCCTTGGCGATATGCTTCGCGGCGACCCGCAATCCGACAACGGTGAGTTCACCGCGCCGCATTTCATAGAGCGGGCCGACGAGCTCATGGAACGCGCCATAAGGTTCCATACGAACAAAGCCCTGCGGGACTCGCTCGTCGGCGGAAGAGGTCGGAGAATCCATTAGGCCCGGATACCTGAAGGTCTGATGGTGTGCCAAGCGGAATGTAATATCCGAGGCCGGCCGGAAACGCGATGCGCGGGCCTCGTATCCGGTTGAAAAGCGCGGAACGAGGGGTGGTTCCGGATGAGGCTGCGGCTGCCCTTCGTGGACGCCTATCGGACCAAATGTGTTGCTCCGAAGGTGGCATTCCGGCTCACTTTAGAAGCTGCGGTCTATCTCAAATCCGCGGCTTGAGCCGGCTGAGGATTCGCCAGCCATAACCTCAATGTTCGAATTGTTTTTCGTAGCCTCTTCTGTTAATCTACCTAGGTAGAAATATAGGAACCAAGGAGCATAAGGTGGCTCTCAGCATCAAGGATATGGAAACTGAACGTCTGGCGCGCGACCTCGCTCGCCGCACGGGAGAAACGATCACCGACGCGACAAAAAAGGCATTGGAGGAGCGTTTGCAGCGCGTGGGAATTGCGCCTCGGAAGCAGCGCCTGCTTCTGGAGGACCTTGCCGCGATTAGAGAGCGCTGCGCCAAACTCCCCATTTTAGATGATCGGCCTCCAGAGGGTGTGCTTGGTTACGACGAACACGGATTGCCGCGCTAATGGTCATTGATACGTCCGTCATCAGCGCGATCCTCTTCAATGAACCTGAAGCTGCGGATTTCGAACGCCGGATCGTAGAAGATCCGGTTCGCCTGATTTCAGCTGGGACATTCTTGGAAACAGCGATTGTCGTCGAGGCGCGTCTAGGAGATGCGGGCGGCAGGGAATTCGATCTCTGGCTCCAACGCGCAGACGTGGAGATCGTGCCGGTCGATGCCGAACAGGCGGATTTGGCGCGTCGTGCTTGGCGCCAATTTGGCAAAGGCCGCCACGCCGCGGGCATCAACTATGGCGATTGCTTTTCTTACGCGCTTGCGATCAGTCGCGATGAGACTCTTCTTTTCAAGGGCGCCGATTTTTCAAAGACGGACGTAAGGTATTCATAACGGTGGTGCTATGTATCGCGCCATGGAGAGGTTGTTGATGCACTGAACACGTGGAGGCGCGGGCAAGGGCTTCCTGCTTCAGCCAAGATCGTAAAAGATATTGGAATTGATATGGGCGTTACTCAGCGCAAGGTGCTTGTCGAGGTATATGAGGTGAAAACGAGCTGTTCTCGCGACGATATTTATAAAGCTATCGGCCAAGTTCTAACTCACGGCAGACATGAGCCATGTGAGAGATTCGTTGTCTTGCCTAAAGACCAAATTGTCCATTCTGAATTCCAAGAGGCGTTGCGCTTGCTTGAGATCAGGCTGCTACGATTTGAGTTAAGTAATAGCGGCGCTCTCATACTCTGAACTAAGACCGCATCACTCAATCATGGATCATCCAGCGTTTAAGGCACTCCATCCAGACACTGTCATTTGGCGGTACATGGACCATTTCAAGCTGGAGTGGCTGCTGACGGAGAAGCGTCTATGGATGACGCGCCTTCCAGACCTCACGGACAAACTTGAGGGTTCTGTGCCGGTCGGCGAGACCGCATGGTGGGATCTTAAAATACGCGATGCCACTTCAGCGACGGAACAATCAGTCTATACCCATAACAGGGATTTCATGGCTCGTTTCGTTCAGACATGGCGCGAACATTGGTTCGTGAATTGTTGGACAATACGCAATGATGAAAATGAACGCATGTGGAAGGAATATACGGCTTCACCGCGTTCCATCGCCATTCGGTCGTCCTACGCTCGTCTCAGAGCATCCCTTCCATCGTTCGTAAATCTGGGCCTGGTTAATTATATCGATTATGGCTCTCAACGCATTGAGGGCATGAATCTCTATGAACGAGTCATGCACAAGCACCGCCCCGACTTTGAATGGGAGCAGGAGCTGCGTGCGATGGCTGATGTTGCGGGGCCAGAGGATGCTCCTTGGGTAAAAGAGGCACGCGAGAATCACTTTGAACAGATTGCCAACCCGTCGCTTCGATTCTTAGCGCCCCCACTCGATTTGGCAGGGCTTATTGACCAGGTGGTTGTGCACCCGCTTTCTGACCCCAAATATCTTGAAGAGATCAAGGCTCTGTGTGGTGCAGGAGTCGCTGTGACTAGGTCTGTGCTCTAGAGGTCTGCTGGTCGCCGCTTATCATACTCAGAAAAGAGAGATTTCCCCGCGTCGTCAGTGCACCTATCAGCGATTCTGCTTTGCGAACTCCAGCGGCATCTCCGCATGCAAGAGCCGCGCTAAGAATGGTTTCGACGTCTTCGTCAGGCCCGTTAACTGTATACTGATTGGCAGCGGGATGGGTAACCATTGCATACAGGATTCCAACAACCTGCACTGGGTCCTCGTCAGCCATTTCGGCGAGCCAAGGAAAGATATCCCATGGCGAATCTAGCAATACCCCCTTCTCAAGAGCACATGACAACTGCTGAAGCCTCCATGTTGAATCAAAGGCTGAGTGCTGGACCCACTCAGCGACCTTCGAGGCTTCCAGCTGATAAGTCTGTGGCGTACCAGTCCACGTCTCTTTCCGAAGGACCCAATAATTCCTGGCGCGCTCGATCGAGATTGAAGTCTGCTGATCAGCCGGCTGGTTAAATATATCCTGGGCGGCATGCCCCACGATCGAAATGATGTCCGCATTAACGGGATCATCGCCGTGAGCAAGAATGGCATCTACAGGACTGTCGCTGTTCACATTGTAGAAACCCAGCACATATGCGTGGGCAATATCATTGATCAATCTGCGCGAAATTCGATCATGACCTCCATCAGGATCTTCTAGCGCAACGTCGCTACGTATGCTGGTGGAGGCGCTTTTATACTGATCCACTAGCAACGCGGCTGCCTTAGAGGTCAGGCGGCCTCCTTCCAGATGCCCTCTCCAAATAGCCTCACCAAGCGCGATGTTCTCCGGCGGAAAGAGTTTTCCTAATCGCGTAGTTACCCAATGATCGTCGAGTTCAATTAATCGCCATAGTTGGCCCCCGACGACCAATCTCCACTGTGTTGCCCTCGAAGACCTGTCATCAAGGAGTGCATCCACGATAGGACCGACGGGAAGGTCCTGGAAGAGAGCTATCGGAGCGTCTCCGGGAGCAGGGTAACGAAGTCGCCGGACCGCATACCAAATCATGGCCTCTATTGCTGTACCCGCTGTCGTATGCGCGGCGCGGAAATGGCGGTGTCGCGCGCCTTCCTCATCATTGGCGGTGTCGTCTGCGGGAACAGCGCCCGTGAGCGCGACGGTTGCAGCCCACGCGCGATCCACAAATTCTGACGGCATTTGGCATGGCAGGGTCATGAAGCCAAGCTTCAGCAGTTCCGCCGCAAGGGCGGAATTCTGTCGATTAATTTGTGAGTTTGGGAGGTTCAACACTAAGTCAGTTATTTTCTCAATCAGGGACAAGACACCATTCCATGGGAATTTTTCATTATGCTTTGCGGCGGCCAATAAGCCGGCGAAGATGCAACGATGTATTTCCGGTACTGCATTACCAAGCCCCTGAGCGGCGAGTGCAAAGAGCACTGGATTATCTCGAGCTGCTTTCTCAACAGCTTGCTCAAGGCCACTTATAGCAATTTCCCTTTCTTTGCGGTCTGGGCTCCAAGCGACCAAATATGCCGACAACTTGTCTGAAGGCCACTCGGACAATTCTTCTGGGGTGACAGGGCTTTCGGATCCCAACCGCATGAAGGCTGGCGGCCACGGCTCCGGGTCTCCAAACTCTACAGCGATAGCCTTGATCTCTGCCTTCTTCTCCGTAGGAAGGGCCTCTCGCCAGTCCCAATACTTGTCACGCCGCGCGACAAGCATCGATTTACGTTCCTCCTCGGCCGTAGGAGGGCGACTGTTTTCACTTTCAAACCAAGCCCGCCAGCGGGGAGTAATGATCTCCAACGAAGTCTCGATTTGCTTAATGATCGCATTCTGTACATCTGGAGATAGTTGCGAGAAGGCGGCGCGCGCAAGTGCTGTGTACTCGTGGTCATAAGTAGCATCTGCGATTAGCTCCATATCACTCAAAGCAGATGAAGCTAGTTCAAGGCTCGCCCCACCGGCGTTCGCGAGCACATGAAGCGCAATTCGGCGAAACATTGGGTATGGCTGGGCGCTGAGCAATTTTACAACTTCAGACGCTTCAGCAACCTTCGTCAGCTGCATCGCTGAATCGCGTGTTGCGGTTATTAGGACCCCGATCTCACTCCGAGAGTTGTCCGCGTTATCGGCGATTGTTTTGCGCCATATGTTGCTGTGGTCGTGTTTGCTGTCCGCGGAGAATAACCTTGAAGCCTGCCCCGCCTCACTCAGCAGTGAACAAAATAGCTCGAATGCCAGTAATGGTGCGCCCTCAATTAAACCCGGAGCGATCTTTTGTACGGCCCACTCATATATTCCACGCGGCGCGAAATGAGATTCAAGATCAGAGCCCTCGCCCTGACGCCAAACGCGCAGAAGCTTTCGACACAGTCTGATGGCAGGCTCGAACTGGCGGCCCTTCGCGAGCTTCTGTGCAAACTGCAGCGTTAGCCGCGTAACATCACGATCCAGGCTTTTATCAAGCCATGCCTCGACTATGAAGGTTGCTGAAGCGCTTTCCGCAGCAGGTAGGGCCATTAACGCCTTAAGACAGTTTTCTCGGATCACCGCATCAACCGATGCGGCGAGGCCCTTCACTATTGCCAATACCAGGGATTGTTCGCTGGCGTCGGGCGCTGCTGCCACTCGCGCTAGATAGGTCCCCTGGTTCCAAGACTTATCAAACTGAGGATGCTCTACGCCCCGATCTGCATAAAAATCGTGATTGTTGAGGAGCCCTAACCATCCACTTGGCTCAATCCGTGAGAAAAATCGCGATTCAACGGCAGGTGAATGCGGAATTTTCTCGGCAAATTCAGCTATGGCTGCGTCTTTATCCTGGCCTAAAGCCAATTCATCAACCCGCGCGATAAATGAGGGGTATTTGGCCTCGAATGCCAAGGCGACCCCTCTTATGACTGACAAGAAGGGAAAGATAGTTTCGCTCGAAAAATCGCTATCAAGCTTCAGCCGTTTTCGCCAGGATCGCTTATGCGCAAGGCCGGCCTGCTGCTTCCCAAATGCAAGCCACGCTTTAGCCGTGTCACTTTCTTGGTCGATATCGAGTGCCCGCAACACCCCATTTATTTGTGCGCGTTGTGTATTCTCGTAGAGTCTCTTAACCGCGTCGTGAACTCGCTGACTATCAAATTTCAAGTCGAGCAATTGGCGCTTCGCCTGCTCCAGCTTACCTTTCGTTTCTGCCGTCAGTTCGGGAAGTCCCGATTTCGGCAATATACCGCGCAGCATTGACTCCATTTCACGCATCGCGTGAGTCGCAAGCGGTAGATCGATCTGAAGCGAAGCAAGCGGCGTGCTGAGCGTGCACAGATCCTCATATCGAGTGGCGAATTCTTGCCCCAAGGTTCGGGTAAGAAGCTTCTTCGTCTCTATTTGCTCTGGTGTCATATGGCGCTGGGTTGGAATTTGTGTTTGGTGCAAAACGCCCGAAGCGCCAAAGATGCAGCATCGAGCCCCAATGCGTATATTTGTTCGACATGAGCAGTCATCGCGAGGTTGAGCAGGGGACTCATTACGCCGTGCTTTGCCGGATCACAGGTTAAAACGAGTGCGTGAACGAACTTTCCCTTCTCGACCTCGCGAAGAAAGCGTTCGTGGAATTCAAAATTAAAAGTGAAAGTCCCGTGTTGGAGATTTTCCCCAATCATCGTTGATGGTGATGACACATCATCCCATCTTCGGCCACCAGAGTCAGGGACCGGCATCGGCCCTACTTGCGGCCGCTTCGCTTCAAATGGCTCCGCGCCCTCGATGAGTTGTTCCGATTCAAACGCCCGACATACAAAGAACGCCTGTTGCAGCCACATAAGCGCACACAGGCTATTATGAGGAGCCGAGGCATAGTAGCGAGCAGCGTCGTGATTCAGACGTTGAGACAGTTCCAACAGGAAGGCAGTGGAGGGGTCAGTTGTGTCTGGCTGTGACGCCCCGCTTGAGAGCAAAAGGACGCCTTCCCGGAATCTTGAAGCCTCCAATTGAAATGATGCGGCGGCTGTAGAGAACAGAGACCGTAGCCCTTCAAAAAACGGCCTCGTTATCTCAGCGCATGTGGGACAGCCGTCGATGTGTGGCCCTACGTGCTGGCGCGTATGGTGTGCTTGGTAGCTTTGCTCGACCCACACGCATGTCACGACACTGGAGTCGGCCTCGTTCATGTCTGACCCGAATGAGCTGCTGGAAACGACACCCCATGGTAGCTTTGAGAATAGTCCGCTTAGACGGCCGCCTGCTACGCCGCGCTACGTCACAGCCCCGCTTCGGTACGCGGGACCTGTTGAATTCTCAGGATTTCGAGAAGGTGGCTGGGGGACTAGGATTCGAACCTAGATTCACGGAGTCAGAGTCCGTTGTCCTACCGTTGGACGATCCCCCAGGAGGGCCGCGATCCAGGGCCAGGATACTTGGCCCGAATCGGGGCCGCATACTTGTCGAAACGTCACCCGCTTTTCAAGAGGTCCTTGGTTCAGGGGTGTGGCCGCCACGGGGCTATCGCCCGGACATTACCCCGATGCGTACCCCCTGGGGACTGCCCGCTTGGCCCTCGGCGGGCCTTTCGCCAATAGCGCGAAGCCGGTAGCATACCTGTCATGCAGCCGGCGATTAGTCCGGCAGGGCGCGAGAACGCGTTTGGTCCGGTAACGGCCCGTATGGCCGGAGGGGTGATGGGCGACAGTACTGGTTCGCCGGGGGAGCTTAACCCCGCACAAGCGGCCGAGCCGTCAGCCATGCCGTGGCGGACCAAGGCGGACGCGCAGGGCACTTATGCCGCCCTCGATCTTGGCACCAACAATTGCCGCATGCTGGTGGCCCGGCCCTATTCCGTTCAGCCCTGTGTTGCGTCATGTGCCACGGACGGGCTCGCCGACCCCCTGCCGATCCCGGTCTCCGGACAAGCGGCCCCCGCGCCCGTGGCCGGTGAGTTCCGGGTGATCGATTCCTTCTCGCGCATCACCCGCCTGGGAGAAGGACTAAGCCGGTCCGGCGTTCTGTCCCGCGACGCCATGGACCGCACGATCGATGCCCTGAAACGCTGCGCCGAAAAGATGGAACGCCGCCGGGTCACAGCATCCCGTCAGGTCGCCACCGAGGCCTGTCGCCGCGCGGTCAACTGCGACGAGTTTCTTGAACGCGTAGGCCGGGAAACCGGCATTACTCTGGAAATCATCTCCGCCCACGAGGAAGCCACCCTGGCCTTGAAAGGCTGCGCCGGGCTCATCGACCGCACCGTGCCCTATGCGATGATTTTCGATATCGGCGGCGGATCCACGGAAGTTTTATTGGTGCGCGTCGATCCGCTCAGCCTGACGGTGGAGGGATGCATCTCCCTTCCCATGGGGGTTGTCACGGTGGCCGAGGATTGCGGCGGCGGCGATCTGTGCGAGCGCACCTACGGCGCCATCGTCGAGCGGGTTACCCGCTTACTGACGCCGTTCGATGAAACCTACGACATTCGCGCCAAGATCGCCGCGGGCGCGGTGCAGATGATCGGCACGTCGGGCACGGTCACGACCCTGGGTGGTCTTTACCTGGGGCTCGAGCGTTACGACCGCGCCTTGGTCGACGGCCTGACCCTCGATTTCACGAGCCTCGCGGAAACCAACAAATCCCTATGCCGGATGACCATGCACCAGCGCGCGGCGGAACCTTGCATCGGCTGGCAACGAGCCGATCTGGTGCTGGTGGGGTGTGCTATTCTCGACGCCATCTGCCGGCTGTGGCCCGTGGGCCGGCTGCGGGTCGCCGATCGGGGCTTGCGCGAGGGCCTGCTGATGGATTTGATCCATCCGGCGTTGTTGCAGGTCGCGCCCGGCCCGCTTCACCGACTTTAAATACGCAATCTGAAAGCACGAACCATGACGAAGGCAAAGGGCGGGTCCGGCCGTGGCCTGTCGGTGCGGGTCAAGACCGCGCGCGGGCGTACCGTGGGTCAAGCCGCTTGGTTGCGGCGCCAGCTCAACGACCCTTATGTGGCGCGCGCCAAGGCCGAGGGCCGCCGTTCCCGCGCGGCCTATAAACTCACGGAGCTCGACGACAAATATCACCTCCTCAAGCCGGGCAAGCGGGTGGTGGATCTGGGCGCGGCGCCGGGCGGTTGGACGCAAGTTGCCGTGGAGCGGGTGCGCGCCGGAAGTCCGGGCGGAGGCAAGGTGATCGGCCTGGACATCAATGCGTGGACGCCGGTGACCGACGCCACCTGCCTGACGCTGGATTTTCTCGATCCCACGGCGCCCGACGTTCTCAAGCAGGCCCTTGGCGGACCGGCCGACGTGGTCCTCAGCGACATGGCCGCGCCGGCCACGGGCCACGGCGCCACCGACCACCTGCGGATCATCGCCTTGGCCGAAGCAGCCTGGAGTTTTGCCATTGAGGTGCTTGCCCCTGGCGGCGCGTTCGTGTGCAAGGTTTTCCAGGGCGGCGCGGAAAATGAACTGCTCAAGCTGATCAAAAGCCGCTGCGGCGTCGTGCGCCACGCGAAGCCACCGGCGAGCCGCAAGGAATCGGCGGAAGTCTATCTCATCGCCACGGGCTTCAAAGGGTAAGCCTTCAAGGGGTGAGCGCTCAAGGGGTGACGGCGCGCCTCGCTTTTCGACTATAGGGATTCTTTGTAAGCTGCCACCGCCTCACCGATGGCGTCCGCGCCGGAGGTCTGGCGAAAGCTTGTCAGCTTCTCCGCCGCCAGGCGCGCGAATGCATCGCCGTCGTGGTAAAGTGCGGCGATGCCCCGCGCTAAGTCCTGCGTATCGAAAGCAAAAACCCAGTCCTTGTAGAAATCAAAAGTCGGGTCCCGGTCCGAGGATTCGGAAATGACCGGAATACCGTTGGTCAGCGGGTAAAAACATCGAATGGGTTCAAAGCTGACAATCTCGTCGAACTGCCGCAGATTCAAAATCGCCCGCGCGCCGAAAACTTCCTTGTCCCGCTCCGCGCCGTATTTTCCGAAAATCGTTTCAACGGGAACGCCTGCCGCCTCGATCTCCTTGAGCAGTTTCTTACGGCGCTCGGTCGGCGCGCCATAAAATGCCAGCGTTTTGTCCTGGGTTCTGGCGATGTCGGTGCGCACCAGGTCCGGGCAAAACAGAAAGGGGATGAAGAACGTGCGGTCGTGGCCGATGCGCGGAATGTTTTTCAGGGAGTAGTCCCACACGTAAAATTTATCGAGGAACCGGCCGTAGGGGCCGTCGAAATACCACGCCTGTTTATTCTGGAGATGTTCGCTGTTGAAAATGATCGTGTCGGCGGGAAAGCGTTCAATCTCCGCCGCGTTCAGGAGGTGGGCGCAGAACACAATGTTGTGCGCGTCGGGATCGATCCGATTGGTGGTGAGGACGGAACCGTATCCACAGGCCACAAGGCACCAGTGGATATATTGAGCGGCCTCCAGGACGGCGAGGGAATGGGGGTAATCGTCGATCCTGATCAGGGTGACGTTGAAGCTTTTCATGACGTCCTGTCCTGATCCGCCACGGGATCCATGGCGCCCGGTCCGTGCCGCCCAATCTGTACCGTCAATGTCACATACACCGGCGAAACGTCCCGGAAAACCGGGCCCCACTTTTCCGGAACATGCTCCAGGCTTTAGCCCAGCGGGCGCGCGGCGCGCAATCTCCATGACGGGACAACGGCTTAGGGACGGTCTAAACGGACGGCCGCGGCCTTGTCACGCTCTTGCCCCCCTGGTGAAATCGTGGCATAAGCCGCCACCTTTTTTCGGCGCGGAGGCCGCATTGGAGATTGCCGAAGCCCTGACGTTCGACGACGTCCTTCTGGTGCCCGCCGCATCCTCGGTTCTCCCTGCCCACGCCAATACGGCGACCCGCCTGACCAAAGGCATTTCCCTCAACATTCCGCTGATCTCGGCGGCCATGGATACGGTCACCGAAAGCCCGCTGGCCATCGCCATGGCCCAGGCCGGCGGCATCGGCGTTCTCCATAAAAACCTCTCCATCGACGCCCAGGCCCAGGAAGTGCGCCGGGTGAAGAAATTCGAATCCGGCATGGTGGTCAATCCGGTCACCATCCACCCGGACCAGACCTTGGCCGACGCTTGGCGCCTGCGCGATCAGTACAAGATCTCCGGTATTCCGGTGCTTGAGCGCGGCACCGGCAAGCTGGTGGGGATTCTCACCAACCGTGACGTGCGTTTCGCCACCGATCCTCAGCAACCGGTCAAAGACCTCATGACCAAGGACAAGCTGATCACGGTGCCGGAAACCGTCGACCGCGAGCAGGCCATCCGCCTGCTCCATCAATATCGCATCGAGCGGTTGTTGGTGGTGGACAAGGATCACCGTTGCGTCGGCCTGATCACTGTCAAGGACATCGAAAAAGCCCGCGCCCATCCGCTCGCCTGTAAGGACGAACAGGGCCGGTTGCGGGTCGCGGCGGCCACGGGCGTGGGCGATGCCGGCTTTGAACGGGCCGAGGCGCTGCTGGCCGCCGGGGTCGACGTGGTGGTGGTGGACACCGCCCATGGTCATTCGGCGGGTGTCATCGATACGGTCAACCGGATCAAGCGCCTGTCCAACTACACCCAGGTCATCGCCGGGAATATCGCCACGCCCGACGCGGCCAGGGCGCTCATCGACGCGGGCGCCGACGCGGTCAAGGTCGGCATCGGTCCCGGTTCCATCTGCACCACGCGTATTGTCGCCGGTGTCGGCGTGCCGCAGTTGTCCGCCGTGCTGGAAGTGGCCGAGATCGCTCGCAAGGCCGGCGTGCCGGTCATCGCCGACGGCGGCATCAAGACTTCGGGCGATATCGCCAAGGCCGTCGCCGCTGGTGCCGATAGTGTGATGATCGGCTCGCTCCTGGCCGGCACCGAGGAAAGCCCGGGCGAGGTCATCCTCTATCAGGGCCGCACATATAAAGACTATCGCGGCATGGGCTCTCTGGGCGCCATGGCGCGGGGCTCCGCCGACCGCTATTTCCAAGAGGAAGTCAGCGACAACATGAAGCTGGTGCCGGAAGGCGTCGAAGGGCGGGTGCCCTATAAGGGTCCGGCCGGCGCGGTCATTCATCAGCTCATCGGCGGCCTCCGGGCGGCCATGGGCTATACCGGCAACGCCACCATCGCCGACATGCAAGTCAACTGTACCTTCCGGCGCATCACCGGCTCCGGACTCCGCGAAAGTCACGTGCACGATGTCATGGTCACCCGCGAACCGCCGAACTATCGCATCTCGCAGACCTGACGCTTTTTGCCGGGGCGAGATGATCACGCCCGCCTTGCGCCTCCGCCCACAGCAACGAACTTCAACTGTCACCCTCGGACTTGATCCGAGGGTCCAGGGTGGCTGGGCATTGTACGATGCGGCATCCGACGTTGTTGCTGCGGAACGCGAGTTCCGTAACCCTGGGACCTCGGGTCAAGCCCGCGGACGACGAGTGAGTTTATTACAGCGGTGCCTCCCATGACGCCCGCCGGTCGCCTGCAAACCGCCATCGATCTTATGGACGAAATCCTGCGCGCGGATCGTCCCGCCGACGGCGTGGTGTCGGCCTTCTTCCGCGCCCGCCGCTTCATCGGCGCCAAGGACCGCAAGGCCGTGGCCAGCCAGGTGTGGCGCATCTTGCGCAATCGCGCGCGTTTGGCCTGGGGCCTGCGCGCCGATCATGTGACCGCCAAGCTGCTGGTGATCGCCGACCTCATCCGCGCCGACGGCAAAAGCGTCGACGCGCTCACCGGGCCGTTCTCCGGCGCCAAGTACGAACCCGAGCCCATGACGGCCTATGAGCGCCGCGTCGCCGAGCGGTTCGTGACGACCGATTGGGATGCGGCGCCGCGCCATGTGCGGTTCGAGTTGCCCGAATGGCTGCTGGAGAAATTCGACCGTGCCTTCGGCGATCAGACCGACGCGGAACTGGCGGCGCTTGGCCAGGAAGCCGGCCTCGATCTCCGCGCCAATGTGCTCAAGACCACCCGCGAGGACGTGAGCGCGCGCCTGACGGCGGAGGAACTTTCACCCACGCCCACACCATTCTCGCCCTGGGGTTTGCGTCTGCCCGCCCGCATTGCCATCGGCACCCACGCCGGTTTCAAGGAAGGCATCTTCGAGGTGCAGGACGAGGCCTCGCAGCTTTGCGCCTTGCTGGTGGATGCAAAGCCCGGCATGGCGGTGCTGGATCTCTGCGCCGGTGCCGGCGGCAAAACCCTGGCCATGTCCGCCGCCATGCAGAACAAGGGCCGCATCGTCGCCTGCGATGTTTCCATCGGCCGGCTGGAGCGTTCCAAGTTACGCCTGCGCCGCGCCGGGGCCCACAACGCCACGCTGCGCATTCTTGAGGACAAGGACAAATGGATCGGGCGCCAGCATGGCGCGTTTGATCGCGTGCTGGTGGATGCGCCGTGCTCGGGCACCGGCGCCTGGCGGCGCAATCCCGACGCCCGCTGGCGTTTGGAAACGTCCAATCTGGTCAACCTCAAGGCCACCCAGGACGCGGTGCTGGAGCAGGCGGCACCCCTGGTGAAGGTGGGCGGGCGGCTGGTCTATGCCACCTGTTCCCTGCTGCCCGAGGAAAATGCCGAACGCATCACGCAGTTTTTACACCGCCATACCGAATACCGCCCCGTGCCCGTGGCCGAAGTGTGGAAAGCCGTGCTGGGCAGCGATTGTCCCATGGTGAATCCGGGGGGCGAGCCGTTCCTGACTCTGACCCCCGCCCGCCACGGCACCGACGGATTCTTTGTCGCGATTCTTGAACGGGTGAGTTAGAGCATGACAATCTGGCGTCCCTTAATGACCCCCTCACCCTGTCCCTCTCCCCGTTGGGGAGAGGGGACCGCGTTGTTCTTGTCAGCACCTCTCCCCAGCGGGGAGAGGTCGCGAGCGGAGCGAGCGGGTGAGGGGGGAAACACCACCCATCATAAAGTCTCACCATGACCGACCGCATTCTCATTATCGATTTCGGCTCCCAAGTCACACAGCTGATCGCGCGGCGCGTGCGCGAGATCGGCGTCTATTGCGAAATCCAACCCTTCAACAAAGTCACGGCGGCCACCATCAAGGCATTCGCGCCCCGTGGCGTGATCCTGTCCGGCGGCCCTGCGTCGGTGCTCGACATCGGCACGCCCAAGGCGCCGGATGAACTGTTCACCATGGGCCTGCCGGTGCTGGGCATCTGCTACGGCCAGCAGACCATGGTGGCCCAACTCGGTGGGCGCGTGGAAAGCTCCGACCACCGCGAATTCGGCCGCGCCTTCGTCGACATCACCGGCGCATCGAACCTGTTCTCCGGCCATTGGACCGTGGGCGGTCGCGAGCAGGTGTGGATGAGCCACGGCGACCGCGTCGTGTCGTTGCCCCCCGGTTTCAAGGTCGTGGCGACCTCCGACGGCGCGCCGTTCGCCGCCGTCGCCGACGAGGCGCGGCACTTTTATGCCGTCCAGTTCCATCCCGAAGTGGTGCACACGCCCCATGGAACCGAACTCTACCGGAAGTTCGTGCGCGACATTTGCGGCGCCAAGGGCGACTGGACCATGGCCGCGTTCAAGCAGCAGGCCATCGCCGCCGTCAAGGCACAAGTCGGCAAAGGCCGCGTCATCTGCGGCCTGTCGGGCGGCGTCGACTCATCCGTGGTGGCGGCGCTGTTGCATGAGGCCATCGGCGATCAGTTGCTGTGCGTGCTGGTGGATCACGGCCTCATGCGCGCCGGTGAGACGGAGCAAGTGGTGCGCGTGTTCCGCGACCGCTTCAATGTGCGCCTGATCGCGCGCGACGCGTCCGATTTGTTCCTGGGCAAGCTCAAGGGCGAGATCGACCCGGAGAAAAAGCGCAAGATCATCGGTGCCACCTTCATCGACGTGTTCGACGAAGAGGCGCACAAGGCCGGCGGCGCCGATTTCCTGGCGCAGGGCACGCTCTATCCCGACGTGATCGAGTCCGTGTCCTTCCACGGCGGGCCCAGCGTCACCATCAAGTCCCACCACAACGTCGGCGGCCTGCCCGCGCGCATGAAGATGAAGCTGGTGGAACCCTTGCGCGAATTGTTCAAGGACGAGGTGCGCGTGCTCGGCCGCGAACTGGGCCTGCCCGACGAAATGGTGGGCCGCCATCCGTTCCCCGGTCCCGGCCTCGCCATCCGCATTCCGGGGCAGGAGATCACGCGGGAAAAGCTCGACATCCTGCGCAAGGCCGATGCGATTTATCTTGAGGAAATCAGGAACGCTGGCCTCTACGATTCCATCTGGCAGGCGTTCGCCGTGCTGCTGCCCGTACGCACCGTGGGCGTCATGGGCGATGCGCGTTCCTATGACTACGCGCTGGCGCTGCGCGCCGTCACATCCACCGACGGCATGACCGCCGACTTTTTCCACTTCGACATGGCGCTGTTGGGCCAGATCGCCAACCGCATCGTCAATGAGGTGAAGGGCGTCAACCGCGTCACCTACGATGTGACGTCAAAGCCACCGGGGACCATAGAATGGGAGTGAGAGTGACGTGACAAAGGAAGGTAAGCGCATCCTGAAAAGCGTACGGAAAGCACGCGTCTTCGCGTCCGAAACCGCAAAGGCCGTGCCCACGGGAAAGATTTCCGATGTTTTCGGTTGCTTGAAGAAGCCGGGTCGGCGTGCCCTGTCCGCCGAGCAGATGAGCCGGGTCGCGGAGCGGGGATGGGCCGGTAAGAAGTGATAATCCTACGATGACGTCAACGAGGTGAAGGGTGTCAACCGCGTGGCGTATGATGTGACCAGTAAGCCGCCAGGGACGATTGAGTGGGAGTGATGGACAGGGGAAGCGGCCGTCTTGTTGGAATTGATGCAGTAGCATTCCCGCGCAAGAGGAAAGTGAATCGCGCCGCCTTTCCGCGGGATCTTGCTGAAATGGTGGCCAGCCGCTGGGACATAATGATCGCCGGGGATCACATTGCTCCTGCTTGCCCGCCCAAGGAAAAACTCCGAACTATTCTGGAGGCGAGTTATCTTGCTGCTGCATCTCCAGAAGAAGGACGCTACTCACAATTCAATGTAGTCGTTACGAAAGAAGGTCTCGCACAGACGGCGAAACCTGACATCAATTTTCATCCATTCGTTCAACCACGCACATTGACTGTAAGTGAGCTGCAACGCCTTGCGCCAGCCTCTGACCTGCGTAAATCTGCAATTTGGATAACGTGGGACGACAATGAAATATGTGTGGCTGGACTGGTAGACCTGGGTACGTCTTGGCACAGGGCGCGCTTGGGTCTCTCGTATAATTATGCGGTGCCGAATAACTTGCTTATCCAAGTTGATAGGCCCGGGAGGATGAAAGTCTACCAAGGACAGTTCCACGTTGGAAGTTTGATCGATGGTGAGGTGACGCGCGGCGGCGTTGAAATCAATGCATTTCTACATACGCCGGTCGACCAAGGCCTCAGAGTCATGGGCAAGCGCTTCGCCCCACCAAAATTCGAGGAGCCTAAGGATTACCACGGCTTTTGTTTTACAGCGCTCTGGAATGTATTTTCGTCCATCGCAAATTCCATCGCCCTTTCTGGTCACGGAGGAATGCTGGTTGTCGCCCCAGTTGACGCGACAGAAATGGTAAAACACCTTCGGATAAAATATCCGACCGGCTCCGATTTTCTCCAAACAGCCTTTGTTGATTTTATCAATGCTCGGAATGTTACCGCCGACTTTTGGGAGCAGTTTGAGCGTGCAAATAAGAAGAGTTCGGCCAAGTATTTTAAGTCCGAGCTAGTTCTTTCCGCCGCGTCGGATCGTTTGACTGAAACGACCAGGTTTGTGGCCCAGTTGGCGGGATGCGACGGCGCGATAGTGTTGTCGTCGGATTTGCGGCTAATGGGGTTTGGCGCAGAAGTGTGTGCCGAATTCGCCTCGGGTGTTGCCGTGTCGGAAGTCATAGACGAATTCGCGCAGAAACATAAGACTTGCGATGTTGAGCAGTTTGGCATGCGGCACCGATCGGCAATCAAGCTGGTAAGTCAGGCTGCCGACGCGCATGTCGTTGTGGTTTCTCAGGATGGACCTATTAGCGTAGTTTGGTACGAGGACAAAAGAGTAATGGTGAAAAGGGGTGTTTCACTAGTGAACAGAAATATCCCGTGGGCCTGACCAATGACATTGCCGACGAAGTGTGGACGTGAACCGCGTTGCCTGTGACGTCAAAGCCGCCGGGAATGATTGAGCGGGAGTGAGGTTGTGGGATACCGTGGAGGTTCTTAGGTAGAAAAGGCTCTGCCTGAATAAGAGCTGCCGACCAAATAGTTTGAGCGCCTTCCCACAATAAGTAATAGCGATTATGGCCAGGCCGCTAAAAAGATTCATCTTGCCCTCCGACAACCATGAATTCGTGGGTCGGATTTATGATCTTTCCATCGTCGGACTTCACTTCGACACGTACGATGAACTGGCCAAACATCCTGACTGCAAATACGCATTTCGCGTCAACCACTTCCTGTCCACGCTGACGCGACGTGTCGAGTCTCTTAACATGGTTGGAGACATGCTTTGGTCCGAGAATTTTCCCGACAATTTCAAAAATTTCCCGCTCTCGCGCTACGAATGGCTAACGGTCTCGGCAGATGCCTTTCTCATGCGCTTCATTTCAGTGGTCGATTGCGTGATGCTTCTCATCAATGAGGTATTCGAGTGCGAGCTGGACGCGCGCGACTGTACTGCTGCAAGGCTCAAGAAAGCTGGCGTGCCAAAGCCGTTTCTTGATCTTCTCTATGAAATGATAGCCGATCAGGGAACGTTACGACAGGAACGCAATGGTCGCTTTCATCACGGCGCTGAACGTGGCTTCAGCAGTGATGATCAAATGTTCAAGATGGGGTCTCTCTTTGAGCATCGGCACAACGGGATAATGGGCGAGAATGGCCAGCCGCTCCCGGTTAATCGCTATTTTCGCGAAGGGCTCACTGAGCTCCAGCGGGAGTTCAACGCCATGATGCGTAAACTGGTGCGGCGTCTGGACGAATTATACGACATGCTCGCTCCCGTTTTTGAAGCGACCTTCTCACCGCGATTTCGAGCAGGCCCGTTCGGTCCTAACGGAGGCCGGGCTTAGTCTTGACCGGGGCGCTAGCCAATATGAATATGGCCGGTGCGTGAGTGTCGTGATCTTCGCAATATTTAGCGATTAAGTGTTGCTATAAGAAAACGTCCCAGTCGCACCCAATAGGTTCGAAGCTCGTTTTCGAGCGGCGCGAAATCGGGCGAGTGGATGTAACGTTGCATACTGGCGATAGAGATCAACTGATCGTTCTGCCTAATTCTTTCCAACTCGTCGTAATATGCCTGATCGATTATCTGACGATTTCGGAGATGTTCCGAAACAACACGCACCTTACGTGAAAGATTATCCTGCTCCGGCAGGCGATGTTCGTTCATGTAGCTTTCTACTGAAAGTTCGACCAGAATACGCATTAGTGCCGATATTGCATTGGGATGCTGCCGAAATGTCAACGATTGCAGCTCTTCCCAGACGGCTCTTATGCGCTGTTGCGCGGCAATCCACTGAATATTGGGGGCGTCCGCAGGTATGAATGTCGTTTGCGGCGGCTGAGGACGAGGTTGATTTCGCCTCGGATTCCTTGGGGCTCGCCCTGCTTCAATCGGAGCCTCTAATCGTTCGTTGGCGCTGGGCAGTACGCCCTCTGCTTCTAGTTGATTGAGATAGGCTCTCTTGCCCTCGTTATTCCAAAGATGGCCTAGCGTCACGACTTGATTAGCTAGGTCGCTTGCAATTCTGTGGAGTACGTCTGTAACGGCCCCATGTTCATGCGTTAACTGGAAGCGTCGCCCCGCAGTGCTAACCCCTACGCGATTCCGGAATTCCTCCGACGATAACAGTCTCGTCAACGTGGACCATGGCATGTCCTCTTGCGGAAGCCTTTCCGCTTCTGTGAGAAGACGTTCTACCTCTGCCGCGATATTTACTGCGCCGCCGCGTCCGGTCCGCTCCACAAAATTTAGCTTGGCGCGGTCGTTCCAGTCGAGTTGGCCGACGCCACCTTGTGAACCGGTATGACGTCGAAAGAGTATGCTGTCGATTGTATTTCGGTTGTTCTCGACTTGGCAGGTCAATCGGGTGGGTATTCGATCCGCACCACCGGCTCGCAAACCTTCAAAATAAGTTCGAAGTTCTACAGATGGCGCTCGAGCAGGGCTGGCGAGCAGTTTGGCGCAAGTGACGCGCCGATTTCCATCGAAGACCGTGTACCCATCGTCCGACTGCATAACCAGCGGCGCATCGTAGATCGCACCCTCTGCGATGATATCGGAAGCGAGCTTTCGCATCTGCACGTCGTGGAGTCGGAACAGTTCAGCAATGGCCAAATCTTCGCTGCCGACTTCACCGTGCCGATCATTGGCTTGGTTTACCCGCAGATCCGCGACATCCAGTTCTTCGTATGCCAAGTCTGTCCCCCGTCCTTGAGCTGCCCCCAACCTGCTGGAATCACAAAACCCTGGCATTACCGCTTTGGTCGTAAGCCGACCTTAATAGCGACCTTACCTAGCGCGGATGGAGATCACAACCGATGCCGTCGTGCTGCACATTTCTTTAGATATTACAGTGGAGTGAAACGCCTTTCCCTCTGGGCGGCGATGGTGGTATCCAGCGCCCCTCCGCCGCTCCCTCCCACACACCCGAGCCCCCCATCCCTCCCCTCATGATTCGTCTCGACACCATCAGCAAGCAAAACGGCCACCAGATCCTATTCATCGACGCGTCCATGGGCGTGCAGAAGGGGGAGAAGGTGGGGCTTGTCGGCCCCAACGGCGCCGGCAAGACGACGATTTTCCGCATGATCGCCGGTCAGGAGCCGCCCGACGACGGCGTGGTGCTGGTCGATGCCGGCATGACCATCGGCTATTTCAGCCAGGACGTGGGCGAGATGTCGGGCCAGAGCGCGGTGTCGGCGGTGATGGATGGCGCCGGGCCCTTGAGCGCGCTGGCGACCGAGATGGCCGCGCTCGAGGCGGCAATGGTCGATCCGGAACAGGCTGACAACATGGACGCCCTGGTGACTCGTTATGGTGAAGTGCAGGGACGCTTCGAGGAGTTGGGCGGCTATGGGCTTGAGGATCGCGCGCGCGAGGTGCTGGCGGGCCTGAGCTTCAGCGAGGAGCGCATGGACGGCGATGTGGGCCTGCTCTCGGGCGGCTGGAAGATGCGCGTGGCGCTCGCGCGTATCCTTCTCATGCGCCCCGATGGCATGCTGCTGGACGAGCCCAGCAACCACCTCGATCTGGAAAGCCTGATCTGGCTCGAGGATTTCTTGAAACGCTATGACGGCGCGCTGCTGATGACCTCCCACGATCGCGAGTTCATGAACCGCATCGTGGGCAAGATTGTGGAAATCGACGGCGGGTCGCTCACGACCTATTCCGGCAATTACGATTTCTATGAGCAGCAGCGGGCACTCACCGAAAAGCAGCGCCAGGCCCAATTCGACCGCCAGCAGGCCATGCTGGCCAAGGAGATCAAGTTCATCGAGCGCTTCAAGGCGCGGGCCTCGCACGCGGCCCAGGTGCAAAGCCGGGTGAAGAAGCTGGACAAGATCGAGCGGGTGGAACCGCCCCGGCGGCGCCAGTCCATCCAGTTCGAATTCCGCAGCCCGCCACGGTCCGGGGACGATGTGGTCAGTTTCAAAAACGTTCACAAGGCCTATGGCAGCCAGACGATCTACGCGGGTCTCGATTTCCAGCTGTGCCGCAAGGAGCGCTGGTGCGTGCTGGGCGTCAATGGCGCCGGGAAGTCCACCCTGCTGAAACTCGTGGCAGGAGCGGCGGAACCCGCCGTGGGTACGGCTCCGGATAAGGGCACGGTGACAATCGGCGCCAGCGTCCGCATGGGCTATTTCGCGCAACACTCCATGGATCTGCTGGACGGCGACGAGACGGTGTTCGAGTCCCTGGATGGATCGTTCCCCCAGGCGGGGCAGGGGACCTTGCGCGCCCTGGCCGGATGCTTCGGCTTCTCCGGTGACGATGTGGAAAAGCCATGCCGCGTGTTGTCGGGCGGCGAGAAGGCGCGGCTGGTCATGGCCAAGATGCTGTTCGATCCGCCCAACTTCCTGGTGCTCGACGAGCCCACCAACCACCTGGACATGGCGACCAAGGAGATGCTGGTGGCGGCACTGGCGGAATTCGAAGGCACGATGTTGTTCGTGTCACACGACCGCCACTTTCTGGCCCAACTCTCCAACCGGGTTCTGGAACTGACGCCCGACGGCCTGCATCAGTACGGCGGCGGCTACACCGAATATGTGGCGCGAACGGGCCACGAGGCGCCGGGCCTGCATCCGGGTGGTTAGGCGTATGACGTCAGTTTGGGACCGGCGGGCGATGGCCCGTCATTTTAAGAATCAGCGCGCTTCGCGCGCGGGCCACGAGGCGCCGGGCCTGCATCCGGGTGGTTAGGCGCATGACGTCAGTTTGGGACCGGCGGGCGATGGCCCATCATTTTAAGAATCAGCGCGCTTCGCGCGCGGGCCACGAAGCCCCCGGCCTGCATCCGGGTGGTTAGGCGCATGACGTCAGTTTGGGACCGGCGGGCGATGGCCCATCATTTTAAGAATCAGCGCGCTTCGCGCGCGGGCCACGAGGCGCCGGGCTGCACCCCGCCGGATAGTTGGGGTGTGAATGTCAAATCCGCTTCGCGAGAGCCTGATCGTCTGAGTTTGAAGCGGACCCCTCACCCCGACCCTCTCCCCTAATTAGGGGAGGGTGAGGGGTTAAGTGGCGGCGATTGAGACTCGGACAATCCTGCCTTGGGAAGGTTTGAGGCGACAAACAATTTTTAATTGTTTGGATTCCGGAGCATTATTCACGGCCGAATTGCCGCGTGGGAATAGGAATGAAATCTTCCGATATAGCGCCGTCTGTTATCGCGCCGAGCGGGCGCCCCAAGATGCTGACCGCCATGGGCCGCGGCCTTCTGCGCCGCTGCCCCAATTGCGGGCGCGGCCATTTGTACAAGGGCTCCGGCCTCAAGCGCTTCATCCGTATTATCGATCACTGCGCCGTATGCCATGAGCAGCTCGGGCACATTCGCGCCGACGACATTCCGGCCTACTTCACCGTATTCATCGCCGGACATTTCATGCTCTCCGGCCTCTTGTCCGTGGCCAATCGCCAGTATCCGGAATGGGCCCAGTTGACGGTGGCGATTCCGCTGGCGGTGCTGTTGATCTATGTGCTGCTGCCGTCGATCAAAGGCGCGGTCGCGGCCCGCCTGTGGGCGCTGGGCATGGCCACGGGCGTTCTCGAAAGTGAGAAGGCGCTCGCGCCGGACTGAAATCCGGGCGTAAGGACCGGATGGCGGGCCGCGTCACTTCCGCTGTGACCGGCGCACCGCCCGGCGTGATCGCCTGCCGCTTTTGACAAACAAAAACCTAGCCCTTTAAAATCGACGGGTTAGGATCGCTATCGTATCCACCCTGAACAAAATCACGCATGGCGGTGTCTGCGTCTCTCCCCGGGGTGACCTTGCAGCATTTAAACATGGGTTATTGACATGGCCGGGCTTGCCAAGCTTGAAGGAAAGGTCGCCGTGGTGACGGGCGGCGCGGGCGGCATGGGCCGCGGCATCGCCGAGGAACTGCTGGCGCGCGGCGCAAAGGTGGTGATCGGCGATATCGAGCGGGATACCGTCGCCGCAACGGCTTCTGCGATCGGCGCGGTCGGCGTCGTCACCGACGTCTCGAAAATCGAGAGCGTGCGCGCGCTCGCCGACGAGACTCTGCGCCGTTTCGGCCGCGTGGACATTGTCTGCAACAATGCGGGTGTCGGTCCCTTCGCCAAGATCGAGGATATGACCCTCGACGATTGGAAGTTCATGATCGACGTCAACCTGTGGGGCGTCATTCACGGCATCAACGTTTTCCTGCCGCATTTGATCGGCAACAAGAACGGCGGCCATATGGTCAACACCGCATCCCAGGGCGGGCTCGTGGCCTTTCCCCGGGTCGGCGGCTATTGCACCACCAAGTTCGCGGTCGTCGGCATGAGCGAGAGTCTGGCGGCCGAATTGGCACAGGATCATCCGAAGGTCGGCGTGTCGATTCTCTGCCCCGGTCCGGTGAACACCAACATCAACCGCAGCAGCCGTAACCGGCCGGCGACGCTCGCGGCCATCGGCGCGCGCGACGTCGAGATGTCAGATACGACCAAGGACTTCAAGGGCGCGGTGAATTGGCTGGAGCCGCGTCAGGTCGGTGAGATCGTCGCCGATTCCATCGAGGACGGGCGGCTCTACGCGATCACCCACCCGGAGATGTTCGGACCGATCCGCGCGCGCCACGATGCCATCGCCGCGGCGCACGCACCCGGGGGATGAACCGTCCCGTCCGGCCGCACCAGATCGCTATGCCCATGACTCGCGATATGACCGGCAAACCGCACGGGACGACGGATTGAGAGCGCGCGGAGCTTTCAGCAAGCAAGCGAGCGCTGCGAACGGCGAGAAGAAGGACTTCGAATGACGCAGGTGATGAAAGGTGTGCGCGTTCTCGAGGTGGCGCAGTTCATCTTTGCGCCGTCGGCCGGCGTCATTCTTGCCGAGTGGGGCGCCGACGTGGTCAAGGTCGAGCATCCGCTGGGCGGCGATGCCATACGCGGCATGGCGCGTGTCAGCGGTCTGGATATCAACCCCGATCGCAATCCGATCCTCGAGCACGCCGATCGCGGCAAGCGCAGCGTCGGCATCGACGTATCAAAGCCCGAGGGCCAGCAGCTGGTCTACGAGATCGCCAAGACCGCCGACGTGTTCCTCACCAACTATCTGCCGGCCCAGCGCCAGAAACTGAACATCGACGTCCCGCACATCCGCGCGGCCAATCCCAATATCATCTATGCGCGCGGCAGCGCCCATGGCGAGAAAGGACCGGAACGGGATGTGGGCGGCTATGACGCGACGACCTTCTGGTCGCGCAGCGGCATCATGCGCGGGTTGACCCCCGCGGAGCTGGAGGCGCCGCTGACGTCCGCCATCGGCGGCTTCGGCGATACCATTGCCGGGATGAATCTCGTGGCCGGCATCTCGGCGGCGCTTTTCCACCGCGGAAAAACCGGCGAGGCGCTTGAGGTCGACGTGTCGCTGCTCAGCTCCGCCTGGTGGGTGGGGGGCGTAAGTGTGAACACCGCCACCATGTCGGCGAAGGAAACGCGTACGCTCATGCCCAAGACGGGAGGGTCGCCCGGCGCCCCGTTCATCGGCAACTTCAAGACTGCCGACGGCGAAATGATCAATCTTTTCTCGATGCAGCCGAGCCTGCACGCGCGCAGCCTGTTCGAGCATCTCGGCATTCCGGAGGTGGCCGAGGGGCTGCGCTTCGACGCGGCGGAGGCGCTGACCGAGAACTGGGAAGCGGTGAACAACCATCTGATCAAGGCTTTCGCGTCGCAGCCGCTCGCCTACTGGCGCGAGCATCTAAAGACTTTCACGGGGCAGTGGGCGCCGGTTCAGAGTTTTCTCGACTTCGCCCGCGATGAACAGGCGCTTGCCAACGATATGCTGACGGAGGTTGAGGCCCTCGACGGCGGAAGTCCGATGCAGCTTGTCCTTGGACCCGTGCAGTTCAACAAGGAAGCCGGGACGACGACCCGGGCCCCGGTGGCGTCCGAACATACCGAGACATTCCTGCTGGAACTCGGATTGGATTGGGACCGCATCGAAAAGCTGAAAACGTCCGGCGCGATTGCCTAGAAAGCGGAACCTGAGCCGGACGCGCCGCACCGACCGTCGCCGCGTAATGGTAGACGGCTTGAATAGAGAACATAAGGACTGGCAATGACACAGGCGATGAAGGGTGTGCGCGTTCTTGAGGTGGCGCAGTTTATTTTCGCGCCCTCGGCCGGGGTCATTCTCGCCGAGTGGGGCGCGGACGTCGTCAAGATCGAACATCCGGTGCGCGGCGATCCCCAGCGCGGTCTGGCGCGTCTCGGCGGTCTGGCCATCAACCCCGATCGCAATCCCGTGCTCGAACATGCCAATCGCGGCAAGCGCAGCGTCGGCATCGACGTGTCCACAGCCGAGGGTCAGCAGCTGATCTATGAGATCGCCAAGACCGCCGACGTGTTCCTCACCAACTATTTGCCCTCCCACCGCCAGAAGCTGAACATCGATGTGGCGCACATCCGCGCGGTCAATCCCAAGATCATCTATGCGCGCGCCAGCGCCTACGGCGAGAAGGGTCCGGAGCGGGATGTCGGCGGCTTCGACGTGACCGCGTTCTGGTCGCGGAGCGGCCTCGCGCACGCCATGACACCGGAAGAGCTGGCGGCCCCGCTGATGCCCGGTGTGGGCGGCTTCGGCGATTCCATGGGCGGGATGAATATCGCAGCCGGAATATCCGCTGCCCTATTTCATCGCGAGAAGACCGGCGAGGCGATGGAAATCGATGTCTCGTTGCTCAGCACCGCCTGGTGGGTGTCGGGCATCGGTGTCAACACCGCGACCATGTCGGCGAAGGGAACCCGTAATCGCATGCCCCATGTGGGTGGGTCGCCCAGCGCCCCGTTCATCGGCAACTTCAAGACGTCCGACGGGGAAACGATCAATCTTTTCACCATGCAGCCCGGCCCGCATTTTCGCAGCCTGTTCGAGCATCTCGGCCTTGCAAAACTGGCCGACGACCCGCGCTTCAACGGCGCGGAAGTGCTGATGCAGAATTGGGAAGCCGTAAGCGCGCATCTCGTCAAGGCTTTTGCAGCAAAGCCGCTCGCTTACTGGCGCGAGCATCTGAAGACCTATTCGGGCCAGTGGGCGCCGGTGCAGAGTATACAGGACTTCGCCAGCGACGCGCAGGCGCTCGCCAACGACATGCTGATCGAGGTTGAGGCCATCGACGGCGGTGCGCCGATGCAGGTTGCGCGCGGCCCGGTTCAGTTCAACAAGGAGGCCGCCACCACGACTCGCGCCCCTCAGGCGTCCGAACATACGGAATCATTTCTGATGGAGCTGGGATTGGATTGGGACCGTATCGAAAAGCTGAAAGCGTCCGGCGCCATCGCGTAGACCATGTGGACGGCGATTGCCTCGGACGGCGAGAGCTTTCTCCTTTTCCCTCGGCGGTATTTCGATACACTGGAAGGACGACGTCCGATAGGACCAGTCCCGTGACCACCAGAGAACTCAAAACCTATTGCCGCCTCTGCACCGGCCGATGCGGTATGATCGTGACCGTCGACGCGGTCGGCCGGTTGCTCAGCGCGCGCGGCGACCATGATCACGTGCTGAGTGAGGGTTACGCCTGCATCAAGGGCCTTGAGACTCCGGCGATTCATAACAGCCCCGAGCGTCTGCTCCATCCTCTGAAGCGCAAGGCCGACGGCACGTTCATGCGCCTGCCTTTGGAAGATGCCCTGGATGAGATCGCGCAAAAACTGCGGGTGATCATTGATCGCGACGGGCCGGATGCGGTGGCGCTGTTCCGCGGCACGCAGAACTATTCCAATGGCGCGGCATCCTACATGGTCCGTTATTTCATGCAGGCGATCGGCTCGCCGTGCTTCTTCTCCACCATGACCATCGATCAATCGGCGAAATGGGTGACCGACGAGCGCCTCGGCACCTGGGCGGCGGGTCGCCATCGCCTGGAAACCGCCGATGTGTTCATGGCCTTTGGCTACAATCCGCTGCTTTCGGTCCAGGGCGGCTACGGCTTTTATGTCAACAATCCCGCCAAGCGCATGCGCGAGGTCAAGGCGAGGGGCCTCAAGCTCATCGTGATCGATCCGCGGCGGACGGAAACGGCGCGTTTCGCCGACATCCACCTGCAGCCGCTGCCGGGCGAGGACGCAACCATTGCCGCGGGGATGTTGCGGCTCATTCTCGCCGAAGGTTGGGACGACACCGCGTTCTGGACACGTTGGGCACCCGGCGTGCCGGCGCTGCGCGACGCCGTCGCGCCCTTCACACCCGACTATGTCGCGCGCCGTGCGCGCATTCCGGAAGAGCTTTTCCGCGCCGCTGTCAAAATATTCGCGCAGGAAAGCCGTCGCGGCATCACCATGACGGGAACCGGGCCGGATATGGCCATGCATTCCAACCTGGCCAACCACCTGATCGAATCCCTGAATGTGGTGTGCGGACGCTTCCCGCGCGAAGGTGAGGCGGTGGCCAACACTGGCGTGCTCGAGCCGCTCAAAGTGCGGCGGGCCGAAGCCCGCTCGCCGCGCCGCTCGTGGGAGAAGGGCCATAAAAGCCGTATCCGGAACACGGGACAGCTGATGGGCGAGATGATGTGTGGTGTGCTGCCCGACGAGATTCTCATGCCCGGCGCGGGGCAGATCAAGAGCCTCTTCTGTGTCGCGGGCAATCCCGCGTCGGTGTTTCCCGATCAGCGCAAGACGGTCGCGGCGCTGCGCGCGCTCGAACTGCTTGTGACCATGGACTCGATGATGACCAACACGGCTAAGCTCTCGCATTACATCCTGCCGCCGAAGCTCATGTTCGAGCGCCCGGACGGGCCGCAGATCTGGGAAACGGTGAGCAGCCCGAAACCCTTCGTCCAATATACGCCTGCGGTGGCGAGCCCGCCTGCGGGCTCCGAAGTCTGCGACGAGTGGTATCCCTTCTGGGGCATCGCGAAACGGCTTGATCTGCCCATCGTCTTCAACGGCGCGCCGCTGGACATGGACACCCCGCCGTCAAGCGATCATCTGCTCGACCTCATCACGCGGGAAGCACAGGTCCCGCTGAGCGAGGTGCGCAAGCATCCGGGCGGCTTCACGCGCGCGAGCGTGCCGGCAACCATTCAACCGCCGCGGCCCGATTGCACGGGCGCGTTCGATATGGCACCGGCGGATGTGGTGGCTGAGATCGCCGAGCTGGTGCGCGAGCCTTTCAGCGACGCCGACGTGGGCGGCTTCACCCACCGGCTTGCCGTGCGGCGCATGCGCGAGGTACTGAACTCGTCCTTTCGCGAGGTTCCCGCGATCCGGCGACGCGTGCCATTCAATCCCGTCCATATGCATCCGCGCGATCTTACGTCCCTGGGGCTCACGGACGGGGATGCTGTTTACATCGTCTCCGAACACGGGCGCATCGCGGCAATCGTGAAAGTGGACACGACACTCCGCGCGGGAGTCGTGACCATGAGCCACGGCTGGGGTGGCCTGCCCGATGAGGGCAAGGGGTACGAGGAGGAGGGCGCCAACACCAACTTGCTCGTCAGCCTCGACAAGGATGTTCAAACCATCAACGCCATGGCGCGCTTTTCCGCGATTCCGGTTCGCATCGAGAAGGCGAACGCGCAGGCGCTCGCGAACGATATGCCGATGGAGGGCGCCGCCCTCGACGGCGGTAGCCAGAAGCGTGTTGCCCGTGGGCATTAAGCGGAAAGGACCGATGCCATGAAGAAGGCGGATTTCAGCCGGATTCCGGCGAGCACCGGCACGCCTTATCCGGAACCATATAACGAGCAGACCAAGGGCCGCGTGACGTGGCCGCTCACCAAGGCGTTCGGTCTGTCGCAGTTCGGCGTGAACCGGGTTGAGCTGGCGCCCGGCTCCTGGTCGACGCAGCGCCACTGGCACCGGCTCAACGACGAAGCGGTGGTGGTGGTCTCGGGCGAGCTGACCCTTGTGACCGACGACGGCGAAGAGGTGCTCGGCGCCGGGGACTGCGTGTGTTTCAAGGCGAATGATCCAAACGCCCACCACCTCCAGAATCGCTCCGACCAGCCGGCCGTTTATTTCGATATCGGCGGGCGCGATTCCTATGACGTCACGACCTTTCCCGACATGGGGTATGAAGCGCGCATCCAGATGACCATGGGGTTCCGCCCCATCAAGCGGTGAACGGTATGATCCAGGTTTACTATTTCCCCACGCCCAATGGGCGGAAGGTGAGCATCGCACTCGAAGAGATGGGGCTCCCGTATGAGGTCGTGATGGTGGACATCCTCAAGGGCGAGCAACAGAACCCGGCATTTCTGAAGCTCAGTCCAAACGGGCGGATTCCGGCGCTTGTAGATCAAGGCGACGACGGCGAACGGATTGCGATTTTTGAATCCGGCGCGATCCTGCAATATCTCGGACGCAAGAGCGGGCAATTCTATCCCACAGGCGAAGCAGCGCGGTGCTGGGTCGATGCCTGGGTATTCTGGCAGATGGCGGCGCTCGGGCCCATGGCGGGACAGCTCAGCTGGTTCATCCGGGTGTCGAAGGCGCCCGACCGCGACGCCCGCGACTACGACTATCCGATCCACCGCTATCGCAAGGAAGTCCGCCGGCTCTATGGTGTACTCGATGGGCAGCTTGCCGGGCGGGACTTTATCTGCGGCGACTATTCCATCGCCGACATGGCGTCATGGACCTGGGTCGACCAGTATCGCGACCAGATCGGCGGCCTCGACGATTTCCCCGGTGTTGTGGCCTGGCATGATCGCATCGCCCGACGCCCGGCGGTGCAGTGCGCCATGAAGGTTGGGGTGGCGTGAGGCTGGAGGCATTAACCGCGTCACATATGATATAACCGGCCCCGCCACGAACGATCGCGTGGGGACGAAACTATTATTGGATCAAGGGAGGGACACGACATGCGCAATGCATTCAACGTTATTATGAGAGTTGTCAGCAGCCTCATCGGTGTCGGGATGGTCGCCATGGGAGTTGTGTGGATGTTGCAGGGGCTCGACCTGGCCTTTCGCGTCGGCTTCATGGTCGGCGACAAGCATTGGACGGTTTACGGCGCGATCCTGGCGCTGTTCGGCATCGCCCAGGTGATCTGGAGCAATACGCGGCAAGAGCGCGCGCCGGCACAGTAAGACGTCCGGGACGATCGAGCGGACGCGAGATGAGCGACGCTTTCCGCTGAAATGCATGCAGTCTGGCCGCGCGTGCCAGACTGCATCACGACGCATTTCCCTATTTATATCAGAATCCGATATCGAAGATCGGCGAGTCAAAACCGCTGCAGACGATCTGGGTCGCCTTTGCGAGCTTGGACGGTTCAACGCCCGCGATGTAACCGTCGAGCAAGCGTTGATAGTTGCTGATCATCCCCTCCACGTTCTTGGAGAGCCGCATGTATTCGAAGCCACCGGCATGCAGACCAAGCTGCTGGGCCGGCAGGTTGGAATAATCCTGCCGCGGGATTTCCGGGAAGCTCGGGTCGTCATGGGGCATGGGAACCGGCGCAACGGGCCGCTCGCGTTCCTCGTTCTCCGGGAAAAGGGCCAGCGACCATATCTCGAACAGACAGGTTTCCGGGCTCAGCGGCCGGATGCGATAGGACGACATGGCGCTGAACATCGGCAGCAGGAAATAGTGCGGAAACAAAAATTCCACCGCCTTGACCGGATGGCTCACCGCGACCTGGTTCACGTCCGGCACGGGCACGCCGCGTGCGCGGCCTTGGGCCGTGATCTCCGCCCCGAGACGGCCATAAAACGCCATGGCCGCGCCGTCCAAGTCGTCGGGAACCTCCATGTCGCGCAGCGTCTTTGCGATGGCCACCTCGCTGCCGTGAACCATCCCCGCCATGCCGTCGCTCAGCCTCTCCATGTAGCGAATCGAGAGGTCGACAAATTCCCGTGACGTGATGTTGGTCCGTGCGGGTGTCGGGCTGCCGCTTCCCTGATCCGGTCCGTAGAGCATCAGTTGCGGCGTCGAGAGTGCTTGAAGCTGCGGGTGGGTGCGCATCACGTGATAGCCTTCCATGAAGGCTTCCATGGCAAGCTTCCAATTGACCGGCAGCACCGCCGAACGCCACCATTCCACTTTCAGTTTGTCGACGTTGTGCGCCTCTAGTCTGTCGGCCAACGTTCCCAGGCATTCGCGCAGCGGCGGCGCATTGTCGTCGAAATTGATGAAGGCGCTGCCGCCCCACAATGCCACCCGGCAGGGCGCCAGAGCCAGCTCGGCTTTTTCCAAATTCTTTTCACTGAAGAGGTGCCGTCCGAAGAGAAAGGTATTCTCTCCGTCCATGTTGAAGCGCCAGCCGTGGAACGAGCAGATGAAGCCCTGGGTCTTGCAATTGCCGTGCCCGCTCGCCAGTCGCATGCCGCGGTGCCGGCAGGCATTGTGGAAGGCCTTGATGCCTGTCTTCGTCCTGACAACGAGGACCGACTTGTCGAGGATCTTGTATTCGATCCAATCGCCGACTTGCGGGATTTCCTCGAGCCGGCAGGCCATCTGCCACACGTGCGGCCACACGCGTTCACATTCGAGCTTGTAGAATTCCTCGTCATAATAGCGCCGGGCCGGAATGCGCTCCGGGTTCGTAACCTGGAGTGGCACATCTCTCAACGGCGGTGCAGCAGTTTTAACGACGCGCATCCTCTTGGCCCCTTTTACCGACATTTCCCAAATCAGCGACAATCTTCAGCAAAATAATACCTGGCAGGTTCACCCCTCACAATCTCCGCCGTGTCACCTGGCGACAGGGCGTGTAATCCGGGACGTGTTCTAGGGGGCAGGGGTCGGCTCCCGTCGCGGTAAACCCGCGGCGGCATAACAGGCATCTATGACACGCATGTTCGCGATTGCGTCATCCACGTTGGTCGGAAATGGCGCACCCTTCAGTACGGCCGCCGTGAAAGCCTGCAACTGCGCCAGATAGCTCGACGGCTGCCGCGCCACTTGCTCTTTCCGCCGTCCGCGCGCGGAACGGACAACCAGGCTGTGATAAAACTGCGGCGCGATGGGGTTGAACACTTCCATGGTCGCGTCGGCGCCGATGACGCGTACACCCACGCTGAACAGCCGCGCCGAGAGCATCGAGGCCGTGATCGAACCGGTGCGACCATCGGCGAAGTCCACCTCGGCCCGCATCAGCCGGTCGACGCCGGGACTGAGAACCTTGGCCGCGGCCGCGCGCACCGTGGGCTCCGCGCCGGCCAGCGTTCGCAACAGGTGGATGGCGTAGCAGCCCGTGTCCATCAGCGCGCCGCCGGCCAGACGCAGGTTCCACCGGATGTCCTTGATGGGAAGCGGGATGCAGAACCGGGTCTCGATACGGCGCACCGCCCCCAGTTCTCCCGACGCGATGATCTCCAGCATCCGCCGGGTGAGGCCATGATAGCGGTAGTGGAAGGCCTCCATGGTCACCAGGCCCGTGCGGCGGGCGACGGTGGCGACGGCTTCGGCCTCCTTCGCGTTGGCGGCGAAGGGCTTTTCACACAGGACATGCTTGCCCGCCTCCAGCGCGGCTATCGTCCAACGACCATGCAATCCATTGGGCAAGGGGTTGTAGATGGCGTCGATCGACCGATCGGCGAGCAGCGCCTCATAAGAGTCGTGTACGGTCAGAATTCCGTGACGTGACGCAAAGCGCCGCGCGCGATCGACATCCCGCGCGGCCACTGCCGTGACGGCTACATCGGGAACCTCATGAGATGGCTGGATCAGTGCCCAGGGCGCAATCCGCGCCGCGCCCAAGATGCCGATCCGCACAGGCTTCATCGCAACGGGACTCATCCCGTCCTCCCGCTCAGTATGCGCAGCGCAGCGACTACCCTCGATCGTCCCTGAAAGCTGAGACTTGTAAACCGGCAAAATCCGCTTGTGGCCTGGCTTTTGGCGGCGGGTTTCACAATTGGAAACAATCAGCGATCCGGAGCGGATATTTCGTCGGAGCACTCTTCAAACACGGCGACATTGGCGGTGTCGAGATTTAGGGCCGGACTCATGGGCATCCGATCGGTGCCTTGAAGCGCAATCAGGTCTTCAACAAGTTTCTCTGGATCATCGGCATCAATGTTGTAGATCGCCATATACTTGTTTGTGAACTTCCCCAAGGTCAAACTCCTGAGTTTGAATCTTTGGGCGGACTTGAACCCAGGCACGGCGATGACGTCGCCAAGATGCTGGCGGGTGTACCAGTCGTTATATTCGTCTTCGAGGCCATCCGTGGCATCGGTCATGACGACAAGTCTATATTTGGCCAACATTCCCTCCATTGATGATGTTCTGCACGCGTCAGCACGACTTCGCCCGGCAGGATCGTCTATTGCGTCGTCAATGAGGTCAAGAGTGTCGCATCGCCTGCGACGTGACCGGCATACCGTTTCGGGCCGTCACGTGCGCTTTACCCTGGATATGAATGAAGCGGTGATGTCTACTGCCCTATACCACCCGCCGCGAATGGATCGGACCGGAGGACGTGGCGGGCCTCGTCTTGTGTCACACGCGCCAAAGCAGACCTAACCGATGACTCAAATCGTAAATCTGCGTCAGGCGCGCAAACGCAAGCTGCGGGTCGATAAGGACCAGCAGGCGGCCGAGAACCGCGCGAAGTTTGGTCGGACCAAGGGCGATAAGAAACGCGTGGTCATGGAAGCGGAGCACGAGAGCCGCCAGTTGGATCAGGCAAGATTGTCGCCGGACAAGCTGTCGCGCCTCAAATAAACGGCCGGTCACCAACAATCCGCCGCCCTTTGACGAAGTCCGATTGACTGTATCCGTTACGCCAGATTAGGTTGTGAGCGTTGTTCTGGTGTCTTCAGAGGTCATTCTCTGACGATAATGGGAAACCGGTACGTTGAGTCTGTCTCTGATGGACCGATCAATCCGGTGCTGCCCCCGCAACGGTATACGAGAGTAGATCCACGATCACCACTGTGCCACGGCATGGGAAGGTGTGGGTCGGGGCCCCAAGCCCGCTCGTGAGCCCGGAAACCAGCCGAACAATAGACGACAGCATTGCGGAGGGCGATGCGGCGACACAACCGGGCAACCGGCTCATCGTCTTTCTTCCTCCGCGCGCTGACCGAACAGGGCTTGTTTCACGCGATCTGTATCGCGGTATGCGAGGATATGACCTATGGCGCGCTTAAGGGCGACGCGTGGCGCTGCGGACGGCATGTAGGGGTCACATGGAAGGGCCTCAACCAAAATCTGTGCTCGTATCGTGGAGCGGCGGGAAAGATAGTTGCTTTGCGCTGTGGGATATCCAGCGTACGCCAGGCGTGCGTATCGAGGCCCTGCTGACAACCGTAACACGTGATTTTGACCGGATCAGTATGCACGGCGTTAGATGCAGCCTGCTGCAACAGCAGGCTGAGAGCCTCGGACTTCCGCTGCGCCAGATCTTGATCTCGAAGGGCGCGACAAATTGGGAGTATGAGGAACGTATGGGCGAAGCCTTTGCCGCCTATCGCGCTCATGGAGTCGATACAGTGGTTTT
Source organism: Rhodospirillaceae bacterium (assembly GCA_004297485.1). Lineage (GTDB taxonomy): Bacteria > Pseudomonadota > Alphaproteobacteria > Rhodospirillales > Rhodospirillaceae > SCTM01. The sequence goes on along the minus strand of SCTM01000153.1, from coordinate 4,370 downwards.
CGGCGATTTGTTCCTCGAGGAGATCCGCGCCTATCGTAAGCGGCTTCTTACGCGGCACGACATGATCGGGATGTATCCGATATGGAAGCGGGACACGCATCAGCTCATCCGCGAGTTTATTGACCTGGGATTTAAGACCGCGGTCGTCTGCGTCGATCCAATCAAACTCGACCGGAGTTTCGTCGGCCGGGTCATCGATGCAGGGTTCCTGGCGGAGCTTCCTCCCAATGTGGACCCCTGTGGCGAAAACGGCGAGTTTCACACTTTCGTATTCGACGGGCCCAACTTCACAAAGCCCGTAAATTTCTCATTCGGTGAAATCGTCTGTCGCGACTCTTTTTGGTTTTGCGACCTCATTCCTTCTTCGTAGATAGGAGATAACCATGTTCAGACCTCGCTTGGCGGTTGTGGCATCAATGATTCTGGCCGCGGCGCTCACACGTCTTTTGCCCCATCCGCCCGATATGACGTCTATTGCGGCTGTCGCGCTGTTCGGAGGCGCCTATTTTTCCGACAAGCGGATGGCCTTCTTGGTGCCATTCGCGGCGCTGTTTATGAGCGATCTGCTTCTGGGATTCTACGCGCACATGGAAGTGGTTTACGGCAGCTTTGCGTTGATCACGTGCATTGGCCTTTGGCTGCAGGCGCGTCGCACGCCGGTACGCATCGCCGCCGCGACTCTCGCCGGCTCGGCCGTCTTCTTTCTGGTGACGAATTTTGGAGTCTGGGCCTTTGGGTCGCTGTACCCGAAGACGATGGATGGACTCGTGGCATGCTATATCGCCGCAATCCCATTCTTCGCAAACACGCTCCAAGGCGACGTTCTGTACACGTTCGCATTGTTTGGCGGGTTCGCATTGCTCGAAAGACAATTTGCGGCGCTTCGCGAAGCAGCGGCGTTTTCTCCGCGACCGGCATGATAATGTCCGCCGGGCGGCGCATTGTGTCGTTTCTGCCATCGGCCACCGAGATGGCATTTGCTTTGGGACTCGGTGACGAGCTCCTCGGCGTGACGCACGAATGCGATTATCCGCCGCAAGCCCAAAATAAACCGGTAGTCGTCCGCTCGATTCTGCCTGTCGAAACGATGAGCCAAGCGCAGATCGACTTCGAAGTCACCAAGCGACTGCGCAACGGACAAAGCCTCTATGAAGTCGATGAGCGTTTGATGCGCAGCATCGCGCCCGACCTGATTCTCACGCAGGAGCTTTGTCAGGTTTGCGCACCGTCCGGCAACGAAGTTTCGCAAATGATTCAAGCTCTGCCGTTGAAGCCGGAAATCCTTTGGCTCACGCCCAGATCTCTCGACCAGATATTCGACAATTTGTTGGAAGTCGGCCGGGCGACGGGCCGGTTAGCTCTCGCAGAGCAATTGGTAACAACCTCCCATGCCCGGCTTCAGAAACTCCGTAATTTGACGGGCGGTCTATCTCATCGTCCGCGTGTCTTTTGCATGGAATGGTTAGACCCAGTCTATTGCAGCGGCCACTGGGTGCCAGAAATGGTCAAACTTGCAGGCGGCATTGACCAACTCGGACGTGAGGGCACCGACTCCGTCCGTATCCCGTGGGAGGCTGTTGTCGCATGGGCACCGGAGATTCTCATCGTTATGCCCTGTGGGTACCATTTGGATGCCGCCGCAAATCAGGCGCGACGGTTGATCGACTATCCCGGATATTCAGACCTGCCGGCGGTCCGCGATGATCGCGTATATGTGGTTGATGCGAGTTCTTATTTTGCGCGCCCAGGGCCGCGTGTTCTCGCGGGCGCGGAGCTTCTCGCGCACCTGATTCATCCCGAACGAATTGGATGGGACGGAGCACATGATGCCTTCCGCAAGCTCGTGCAATGAAGTGTCCAGGCAGCACGGTTTGACAACGCTATCCATCAAGACGCCGTGCGGTCAGCCACGGCAGAAATCGTGCGCGCAATGCGGCATCCTGTTTCGGTGTGGACCACAGTCGCCGGAAGAAAAGTGCTGGTGCGACGAACTCCCGGGCTTTTCGCCGACCACGCCGTCCGATTGCCTCTGTGCGGCCTGTCTCACTGCGGTTATCCAACAACGGGAAAGCGATCACTCATCAGGCTGAACCAATTGCTGGCATAACTGTTGGCATTCGGAATAAGTCGGCGATGCATCAACGGTTGCAGGTGTTACAAGCACCGCACAGCAATAATTCGTTCCCTATCCGATTGATTCCATACATTTATTCTTAGAGTCAGGTCTCTCCGAACAAAAATCCGGGCCCTTTAAAATCAAGGGGGCAGAGATCGCTGTGGCGTAATTTTTGGCAAACGCCAAGAAGTTGCTGCCTCTGCCGCACCGCCTGCGATAACTGATGGGCGGGCAGGTCGCTGCCAAGAGCCAACGGGTGGGAACGGGGGGCGGATTTGCAGCCGAAGGATTATCTTCTCACGAATCAGGTCGCCATCGTCACGGGCGGCGGCGGCGGTATCGGCCGGGCCATCGCGCTGACCTTGGCGGAGGCCGGCGCGGATATTGTCGTTGTCGACATTGTTCCCGAGCGGTGTGCCGAAGTGGCCGAGCGGGTCAGCGCGCTGGGGCGCACGGCCCTGCCGGTGCCGATGGATGTGACTGACACCGAGCGCGTCCGTGCGATGGTCGATCAGGCCGAAAAGCATTTCGGGCGTATCGACATTCTCGTCAACAATGCCGGCGGCGTGAGCGGCCGGCCGTTCCTGGAGCAGTCGGAGCGGTCCTGGAAGCGTCACATCGACCTCAATCTCGTCAGCATGCTCGCCGCCACCTCGGCGGCGGTTCCGGCCATGATACGCGGCGGGCGGGGCGGCGGGATCGTCAACGTCACCAGCATTGAGGCTTCGCGCGCCGCCCCGAATTATGCCGTCTATGCCGCCTGCAAGGCCGGCATGTGCAACTTCACGCGTACCACGGCGCTGGAGTTCTCCGCCCACGGCATCCGCGTCAACGCTATCGCGCCGGACTATACGGTAACGCCGGGCGTGAGCGGCAACGTGACCGGTCCTGTCGACCGCTCCAAGTGGATGGAACCGTCGCCCGAGCAAAAGGATGCCACGGCGCGGCGCATCCCACTCGGACGCGGGGGGATCGATGACGAATGCGGCAAGGCCGCGTTATTCCTCCTCTCGCCCATGAGCAGTTACGTGACCGGCGTCGTGCTCCCGGTGGACGGCGGCACCTGGGCGTCGTCCGGCTGGTCTCGCACGCGATCGGGCGCGTGGACGCTCAACGGCGATCCTGGCTAACGTCTGACAGCGGCATCAATCTCAGCATCTCATCGCATACGAAAGACACATGACCATGAACCTGGACGTCCCCTTGCCCTTCGACCGCATCGAAGATGCCGCGCAGTTCCAGAGTTTTGACGCCGTCGCCCAAGTGGGTCGGGCCATCGAGCGTGCCGGATTCTCGGGCTGTCGCGTGACCGATCACCCTTGTCCCACCGGACGATGGCTCGATGCGGGCGGCCATCATGCGCAGGATCCGTTCGTGATGCTGACGCTGATGGCGTCGGTCACCCGCAAGGTGCGGCTACAGACGGGAATCCTCGTCCTGCCCTATCGCAACCCGTTCATCACGGCGCGTGCCGTCGCCACGCTCGACGTGTTTTCGGGCGGGCGCGTGACGCTCGGTTTCGGGGCAGGCTATCTGAAAGGTGAATATCGCGCGCTCGGCGTCGATTTCGACCGGCGCAACGAGCTCATGGACGAGTATCTGCGTGCGCTCAAGGCGTCGCTGAGCGGAGAGGAATTCACCTTCGAAGGCACGGGCTATGAGGCGCGCGGTAACCGCATATTGCCGGGGCCGCTGCAGAAGCCGCACCCACCCTTCCTCATCGGCGGCAATTCGCCCCGCGCCATTCGGCGCGCGGTCGAGCTTGGAGACGCGTGGAATCCGTTTTTTACCTCCGGCCCTCTGACAGCGACCTCGCGCACCACGACCATCGCCGGCGAAGAAGATCTCGCGAAGGGCATCGCCTATATGAAGGACCATTGCGAGAAGGTCGGCCGGGCGCAGCCCCCGCAGGTGGTCGCCGGCAGCATTACCTCTCCGGGCAAAGCCTGGACGGTTCAGGAAATCGTCGACACGATCGGGCGATACACCGAGCTCGGCGTCACCGGTACCGGCGTCCATATCGAGGGCACCACGTGTAACGAGTGGTGCGACAATGCCGAGCGGTTCGGCACGGACGTGATCGCCAAACTCTGACCGTCGACGTCAGGCTTGTTTTCGTGCGAGGCCGGCCTGCTCGCGCGGAATGCCAAAGCGCCGCATGTAGTCGCTGAAGTGCTCGGCGACCGCGTCACCGTCGAGGCCGAAGGTTTCCAGCGCATAGGGATTCGATCCGCGCGCGCCTTTCGGATTGCGG
>SCTM01000152.1 GCA_004297485.1 Rhodospirillaceae bacterium | reverse complement strand
GCCCGTTGCGGCCCGGCTTGCTTGCCTATAAGACGCATGCCAGGCTGGCCATTCGACGCGCGAGCGCGGAATGAAGCTGAGTTTTCCGGTCGTCCCCGTGGAATGACCGATCAGCATTCCGTAGTTTTCCAGCCGGTCGAGCCACTCATCCAGCGTCGTGAGGCCGCTCAGGTCCATTTTCGACAGATCATGCAGGGTGAGGCGGTTAAGCCAGGACGTGAGCTTGGCGAAATCGCGGTTCTCGATGATCGTGAGGGGATAACTTTTGTAAACGCGGTGATCGAAAAAGAGTGGCAAAGCATCGGCAAAGCTGTCGATCCGCGTGACCCCTTGCTTCTTCGCCAGCCGATCAAGCGCGGCGACGCCGTTTTTCAACTGGTCGAAGCGAAGCTGCATGGCGGCCAGCTGAAGGTCTTCAACATCCTTCCGCCCCAGCTTGAAGACCTCTTCAAAGGAATATTGCGTCCAGCTGCCGGGGTGGGTCGGCAAAAGAGATATGGACGCGTGTTTGTCCGTCTTTGTTGCACCATGTGTGTCCGTTTTGAGGGCGACGTTCATGACTATCCTTCTCTCGGTTTAATGCGGCTGCGGCTCGATTGCGGGCCGACGAGGTAGGCGGTCTTCAGTTCACACGGTCATCACGTAATCCATGAACTCGTTATAGGCCTGGGCCGAGCCCGCGCAGGTGATCTTGTCGTCCCCGCCTTCCATATCGGCGAAACGCGTGACGGTCTTGCCGATGCGCGGACCTTTCCAGCCGCAGGGGCAGTCCTCGTCCCAGTGCATCGTGACCTGGTCGCCGGAAATAAATCCGCCCCAGTAGGTCTCCGCCAGTAGGTCGAACAGCGCCAGTCGGCCGGTCTGTACGCCTTTGCGCGGCAACTCACGCGCGTCCTTGTCGAGCAATACCGGAATGACGAACGGCATGAAGTGATAAAAGCCGTGATCGCACTGGGGAGCAGAGCCGACACATTCCGACATCCCGTAGATGCAGCAGATCCGGTCGATACCAAAGAACTGCTTGATCTGATCTTCCCAATCGGGGGGCGCATCTTTGAAACCCTTCATGCCCGCGCCTGATGCAATGATGGAATTCGGTGCGAAGGAGCACTTGAGTCCCTTCGCTTTGCCGGAAATTGCCACGCGCGTGAGTTCGCCGAAGTTGCCGGTAATCTTCACGCGCCTGCCGCGGAACTGCTCGATCAGCTTGTTGAACCAGGCTTCCACGTCCTGTTCGCGGCGGCGGCCCTGCTCGATCATTTCCTGACGTTTCTTCAACAGCACCGGATCGAGCGCGAGTTTGTCCAACTCGCCCTTGTCCTCCGCCGACTGCAGTCGAGCGGCCAGCGACATCAGATCGGCCGAAAGCGGCGTCTGGTACAGCGTGTGATAGTTTTCGGAACCGCCGGCAGCAGGAAGGTTGAGGAGCATCAACATCTTCTGGCCCATCTGATGCCCGCCGCGGTAACTGGGGATGAAGGTCGGCAGGAATTCCTTCGATGGGTCAACGCCGCTAGAGGCCCGGATCGCTTCATTATAAGACCGCTGCCAGGCGGGCCACTCGACGCGCGAGCGCGGAACGAAGCTGAGTTTGCCGGTTGTTCCCGTGGAATGGCCGATGAGCATGCCATAGT
>SCTM01000332.1 GCA_004297485.1 Rhodospirillaceae bacterium | reverse complement strand
CCTTTGGCCCTCCTCCTGGCGAGCCAAAGGTTTTTTCGGCGCCCTCCCTGCCCATCTCGCGACGCGTTTTGGCGCTATGGCAGGAGCGGCAGAGCGCCTGAAGGTTCTGCGGGTCCCACGGTGCCCCGCCAGAGTTTATCGGTTTCACGTGATCGACTTCGGTGCTCAGACTCACCTCTCCACGAACCAAGCACGCGCGGCACAAGGGCTCCTGCGCACGGACCAAAGACTGTAACCTGCGCCAGCGGCGGGTGTTATAGATGGCTGTGCCGCTACGGTCTGACTGGTGCTGGGAGCACTTGCCGCGACGACGGACCAAGCGCGGACAACCCGGCTGGCTGCACGGCGCTAAGAGGATGCGAGCCATCACCTTAGTGTGCCACAAGCCTTAGGTGGCCCACACGTCAAGCTTTATGAGGTTAGGCGATCTGTCGGTGCGGGTGATGCCGGCCGGCACCCGCTGGTACCTAACGGGCGGGATATGGTAAAAAAGAGAGGCCAGCCGTGCCCACCTACAGGCTCGGCTGGCTGAAAGGATAATCTGTGGACACTATATCACATCCTCAGCAGCAATGGCTCCCTGAGCTCGAGCCGTGGATCGCGCCGCCGACGGAAATCAGCCATGGCGCAACCCGCCTAAGGGATTTACTCCGCTGGTTCCGCGACCACTTCCGCGCGATCTGGCCACGCCTCAGGTTCTTGGCGGGCAAGCTCGCTGTGAGTGTGCGCACGATCAAGCGCTGGCTCCGGGAGCTCCGCGCGGCCGGCCTGGTGACCACCACGCGCTGCGGGCCGCACCCTCTGCTGTTCGCGGTGGCGGGCGATGTGGCGGCGCTTCTGACTCCTCCACTCAGTAATAATGATGAGGGGCCAAAAGAGGGGCCAAAAGAGGGGCCAAAACCGGCGCTAAGTCGCTGGTGGAGCACACACATGGAGCCGCTGCTGGCCCGCGCCGCCGGGCGAATCCGGCGAGCTAAAAACCCTGCTGCCTACCGTCAGGCGATCATTTCTTGCGAGAGAAGGCTGGCGGAGTGGAAAAGCAGCCAAATGGAGCCTTCCAGAAGCCAGAGAACCAGCCGACTCCTTACGGAACCAGTCCGCTGCCCAGGAGATCCAACCCCGGAGGAGCTGGAGGCGTTCCTGAACGACCCGCGGCCGGTGATGGAGCGGCTATAACAGCGATGGCGGACAGCAACGCCTGACGCTCCAGGAGTGGCATACGCGCCAGCCGGGCGACCCAACGGGCCTGCTTGCGCTTGATGCGCTCGCGCTCGCGGAACCCGGTGCCGAGAAACCTGTAGTCATGCAGCTCGACGGGCGCCGGGTAGTTGAACCAGAGCCACTCGGTCGCCGTGTGGCCTCCGCGGGTCATCGCTTCGAAGTGGATCGAGTTCCAACCCTCGAGCATCTCCGCATACAGCGAGGTATGATAGCCGGAGATCATCACCATAGCCGGGCTGGCCAGGAGAACTCGCAGCAGACGGAGATGGTCGACGTCGGACAGTTCATGAGCGTAGCGGCCGCGCTGGCTCGCGCGAGACGACAACAGATAGGGCGGATCGCAATAGATCAGGTCCCGCCGGGAAAAGGCCGCCGACTCCAGGAAAGCCAGGCCACATCGGGCATCGAATTGGTACAGCACTCTCCTGCGGGCATCAACAATTCCCAGCGATCGCCCATCGCCGTTTCTTACGTGTCCGGATCCACCATCTTTTAGGACGATGAGTTCGCCGGCGGCGCCCCTCGCGATCTGAGCCGCTACCGCCTCAACCTGTGAGGCCGCCAAGTCGCAACCGAAGTTCTCCACCGCCGCCGGCCGCTTCAAGCGCATGATGGCCCCGCCCCCAAGAAATGGCTCGAAATAGCTTTCATGAGGAGGCATCAGGTTGATGATTTTTTGGTACGTCCCAGCCATCGCCTTTCCTCCGGGGTAGCTCACGGCTGCCAGCATCGCTGGTTTCGGAGAGGAAGTCAAGCCAAAAACCTGCCGGACAGATTCTGGTAACATTACATGGAGTCCCGTGAATCTTTCCGGTATGGCCTCTCTAGCGCCGCCGGCCACGGACAAAGGAACCAAATTGGAAGACCATTTCGGGCCTGAAGACCGTGCCAAATTGGCTACCCTAGCCGTGCAGATGCAATACACAAAGGAGGCGCTGCAAGACCTCCGCGCTGAATTATCCACTGGCGTGGCGGAGCGCCAGATTGCGCTGGCGGCGTTCGATGCGCGCTTGCGGGTCGTCGAAAACTTCCGCTGGTGGATTATGGGCGTCTGCGGAGCCCTAAGCCTACTCGGCGGTATTGTCGGACATGTGGCGCTCGGCCGGTGACGTTCAGCGGTCAGCGGTCTACCATTTGAATGAGCGGCACCTTCTCCGCGGGCTGAACGCCGCGCATTTCAAGGCGTTCTCGATAGTGCCGGGCTTCAGTCTCAATGCCCAGTTTGGCCGCGCGGATCTCCGCCCGAGACCTGCCGCGCACCAGCAGCCAGTACGCGAGGCGCGTGCAGTTCTCCGAGCTAGAGAGCACGATGAGCAGCAGCAGAGCGCCAAAGGCATTCGCGAGCCACGAAGCGTACATCAGAATATCCATTTCATGCCTCCAAAAATAGGTCGGCCTGCGCCGGCAACCCAGCACCCGCTACGTGCAGCCATCCCCAGTTCGTCGCGTACCACGTTCGGAACACATCTACATCGTAACCCGGCGCGAACATGGCGCCATGCGAAGCTTCGAGCGTCCGCCAGGCTATCTGATTGCAGGCCGTGCACCGGCCGCGCTTGCCTGCCGTGGCGCGGTCGGCGCAGCGGCAGGCCGAGCGAGCACCCGGTCGCTTGAACTCGATCCACATCATCCCCACGATCCCAGGCCGCTTCGGCAGGTAGTGCACAAAGGAAAAGTCCGGCATGCCCGGCTCACCCTGCTTGAACGCGCCGATATGTACATACTGATGCCGAATCGCCCGCCAGCCACGTTGTTCCAGGAACGCGCGGACCTGCCGGGTAACGTCGCGCTCCAAAAGCCTGGGCGGGCCGTTCATCACTTCGCCTTGCCCGAAGCGCGGGCGGCATGTTCGGCCTTGGCATCGCCTGTAAGCGGAGGCTCACTGTCGTCGTCATCATCCTCACCGCCTGGCTCGGCCGACTCAGCGATGATCCCGGTTACGCGGAGCTGGCCCTGCCCTTCGCCGACGGAGATCAGCCACGATTCCGCAAGCGCTGCGACTCCCTCTGCGTGGAAAGTGCCGCTGAACCGGATCTCATGACGGAAGCCTTTACCGCGCGATTGTTCGATCTCCAAGCGCACAATCTGAAAGTGTGCCAGGGTTTGGCATTCGGCGCGAAACTCGCCTGCGCCGAAAAGATCCTTCTGCTTGGGAGCGAAGATCAGTGAGGCTGCGTTGATTGCGCCCGCCATCTTGCTGCCAATACATTTATCTGGTAGCTCCGTCCATCCCATAACCTTCGCTACGCTGGGCGTCAAGTCCGCCGAGAAAACCAGGGTTCCGCGCTTCGTATTGCGCCGCACTTCGAGGAGCCGGGTGCCGCTAAACATGACTACTGCCATTTTTATTTATCCCTTCCCGTTTCTTCTGCTGCTTCTCTACGGACTGGACTGGACTTAGGTCCTGCTGCCTTGGCAGCTTCCGTTTTTTGGCGAGGTAGGCGTTCTCCTCGGCACTGGTCCCGTAGCTGCACGGCCATACCGAGGAGGTCCCGCATAGCCTCAATTTGCTCAATCGGCGCAGCCAGCGCCCAGGCTGTCACCGTGTCTTTCACACTGCGTTTGGGTCTTGCCATTTCTTTAGTTCTCCTGTTTCTTCCGGTAATAGAAGTCTGTCGCGTGGCCGGGTAGGCGCTTTTTTCTCGATCTGTAAGTCAGCGAGAAAACGCTCCAGCGCATGCGCGGGCGGGCCACCTGATGCGAGAATCCGGCGGATCTTTCTCACGCCGTACAACACCGTTGTGTGGCTCAGCCCTAAGTCGCTGCCTGCGCCGTGGAGAGTCCTGCCCTTCAGATCGACAAGTATGAAGGCAGCCAGTTGGCGGGGATGCGACACCGCGATATCCTGCCTGGTCCTGCCGGTGCGCGGGTTCTTGGCGGTCAACAACGCCGGCTCCAGGCCGTAGGCTCTCGCAATGCGGCTCAGGATTTCACGGGTCGTCATACGGTGCCCCGCGCCGCTAGGATCGCGTCCACATCCGCCTGAGTGATCCAGTCGCGCCCGTAATCCGCGCTCCTCTTCTCTTGCGCCGGCCCGGCAGGGAAGCGGACGCCACGCGTGATCGCCAACGCCCGTAAATCGCCCAGTTCAGCCAAGAACGTATGGAGATGGCGCTGCAAGCGCTCCTGAAACTCTACATGGGGCTCGACGCGTAGGCAAACCATCGGGATTCCCATGAAGTAGGACACCAGATCGGTCCATTTCCGTCCGCTCACAAAAAACTGTCCCTGCACCTGCGCCCAGTGAGCATCCTTGAATTCCTCGGGATGCAGCAGATAATTCACGTGGATCTGCGGGCTAATGGGGCACTTGAATTCGGCGCTGCCATCGGCGCCGATAAACCCATCGGGCGAAGCGCCCAGTTGCCCATCGTCCGTCGTGCAGAACCCGCACGGCTCGACCTCCACGCCCTGCATCATCTCGTAGGCCGCCCGCGCCTTCGGCTCCCAATCCCGGCCGTGGAGCATCGCTGGCGTGAGTGCGCCATCCAAGGGGCAGTCCAGGATCGCCTCCGTGAGCAGCTCGAGCTGATAGCTGCGTCGGCCCGCAGCGAGATCCCATTTTTTAGGCGTTATGATCCGATGGAACTCGCTGGCGGTCGGCCGGCCGAGACGCAGGCGTACCCACTGTTCATCGCCCTGGACGCACGCGTGGTGGATCATTTCAATCCCAGGGCCGTCATCTTTTCGCGCAGTTTGTCGCGGACGGCCGCTAGTTGCTCGCCCTGGAATAAATCGGCGACCATCTCGGTTTGCATTTCGGCTTTGAGCCATTTCCTAAAGCGGGGAATGAACCCGCTCTCCCGCTGCTCACAGGCGGCGCAAATATCATCGATCTGGCGGACCTCCTCCTCGGTGATCTTGTCGGGCACGCCCTTTCCGGAGCCATCGTCATCTACGTCTTCGGTGAGCACATTGAAAAATTTCAGGAACACGTGCCGCATCGCCAGACTTTCCGAGGATGCCGCCGCTTGCGCCGGAGATTTCGATCCTCCGGTGTCCAGCCAGGGGACGAACATCGAGGAAGTCTCTCGGTGACCGCTCGTGTGGCTCACCACCATCGTGACCTTGAGCGCATTTCCGCCCAGTAATTCCGGTGCGCCGAATGAACACGAGAACCCGTGTTCGGCCAGCAGCGGCATGCAGGCCCTGTGTATGTCGTCCCATCGCGCGAACGACGCTGCGCCGGCGTGGCCACCGGCCTTCCCCGGATAGCTGATGAGCCCATTCTTTCGGATACGCGGGAGCTGCGGCTGGAGCTCTGCGAGCGCCGCCGCGAACGCGCGTGCGGCCTGGCGGTCCTCATCGCGGTATTTGATGGCGAGCAGTTTTTCGATCACATCGGCGGCGCCGGAGCCGCTGCCAGGTTGCAACGCCACGGCTAGAGCCACTCGTAGGATCTGCCCGAGGCTGGCGTCATCCGGTAGGCTCTCGATCAGCGCCAGTTGAGTCGGCGGACGTGGGGCCAGATCTTGAGCGCTCATATATCTAGCCCGGTCGCTCGCAGCCTGCAAGCGAGGTCGCCGCTGTGCCAAGCCCGGAACCCGGCTACCTGATCGTGGAATCCGAGGGCGAGCTTGTCCAGGTTCGCTTCATCCGCACATATTATGCAGTCCGCGAGGGCGGATTGAAAATCTCCCAGTAGCGCGAACTGCCACTTCACTACCCACTTTTCCGCCGGAGTCCATAGATCGGACTGGAGTATCTGGCCTAATATCGCGGAGCTGGCCGCGTACGCTTGGCAGCCAGTTCGCAGGCAACCGATGGATTCTGGTCCGTCGGTGTGCTCCGCGGCGGCCGCGCCGCACAGACACGGGGGCTGGGAGTCTCGTGAGGCCAGTACCTGATCGACCTCACGCGCGATGCTGTGCTGCCTTCGCGAGTATGCTGATGGACGGCTCATTTTTTCCTCCTGCTCTCCAGCGCCTCTCAAAAGTACACCAAGGCAGGATTGCCTGTCAAGAAAATACTTGCCTTAGGGCTTCCGGTGTGGAACACTACAGACATGGCTACAAACCTCACGAAAATCAACACCAGGCTCCCAGTCGAACTGATCCGCCGGCTCCGCCAGATCGCAATCCGGGAGAGGCGTACACTAGAGGGGCTGATCGAGAGCTGTATCAGGGCGGGGCTGGCCCAAAGGGAGGAACAGCGATGAAACTGAAGGATCTATGGCACGTCTTGGCGGCCGCAGGGGGCGTGCTGTTTTTTTTGGGAATTGTCACAGTATCCGCCGTCGCTTTCCAGTCGCCGGCCACGGTGCTGTGGGTTTTCGGGAGGACCAGCACCGGCGCGGTAGGCGCGATCAAGCCTGCCACGCTGGCCGCCAGTCTGCCGCCAGGTCCGGCGGGGCCACCAGGTCCTGCGGGCGTTTCGGGGCCAGCAGGCCCAGCCGGCGTAGCTGGCCCACCAGGCCCACAGGGTGTCTCAGGGTTGATCGCGGGACCCTGTCCTGACCCTGCGGGGCCGGTCGTGCTCTTTTTGGCGCTGGCGAATGGCCAGTGCGCGCTGGTGCAAGCCAGCGGATCGGTGCTCGCAGACGGGCTCAAACCGATTGGCCCTGGCACCGTGGCAATCGCAGCGGCGGCGCCATGAGCAGACGTACGCGCTCATTTGAGGAGCGCGCCGCAGCCATGCGGGAGACTTTATCCGGTCGGAGAACTCCCGCCACCGCATCGAAGCCCTCCCGGTTGCTTGTGATCCCCTTGGATCAGCTTCGGCGGACGTGGGGACGGGAAGCTTTTGAACTGGAACTGGCCGAGATAAGCCGCAAGCTTTACAAGCCGCCGGCGCGCCCGTCTTAGGGCATGTCCGCGATCAAGTTCTGGATCTTGGTCTGAAGCGCTCGAACCTCCGGGGCCGCATCCGCCCCAGCAATTTGCAGCTCCAGCCCCACGGCGTTGTGGAGGAGTTCCAGTTCCGCTGTGCTGAAGGCCGCTGTCTCTCCGCTCAACACATTCAGATCGTGGTCCGGGTGCTCCCACAAGCTGATGAGCGGCATCATTCCATCCACGCTGACCAAGCAGCCAGCGCTCGCCAGGTGGTCATGCCGCACGTCGTCGTCGTGGGCAAAGAAAGAATCGGGGTCGCGTCCCAGGGCGATGATGCGTGCGCGCGTGGCTGCATCGGGGAGCAGGTGAATCGCTACCGGCCCCATCGCCGTGTTGCGGATCAGTTCGGAGAGTGCGTAGTGGCCGCGCGGCAACGGCCCGAGAGCCAGGAGCCCTTCGTCCTCCGGCACGTTGGCGTGGCTTCCATGGCCGCTGTACCATTCGTGCGCCGCAGGAGCGCCGGAGGGCGTGAAGAGTTTGCCGGTCTGAAAAAAACGCCAAGCCATTCAGTAAACAAGAACCCCGAGGGCCGCCCAATCGTCGTAAGAATAATTCCAGGGCTCGTGCGGGCCAGCATTGAGCGCCAGCATCTTGCCATAGCCAGCCGGCCGCTCCTTGCCGCTGGACTCATACCACTGTTCGATGAGCTGCTGCACGGTGGTGGCGGCGTTGTGCATTAGCCCGCTGCCGGGTATCGTTTTGCCGGCCAGCGGATCGCCGGGGAAGGCGACAATGACTTGCCGCAGGATAGCTGCCGGCCTCATGTACGCGTTCGGTGCAATCATCGCGTTCACGAAGGCTGCGAACTCTTGGGCCGGGTCAACCTTGTACATGCGGCCCATCCTAGCACAAAAAAGGCGGGGCCTCGAAAGCCCCGCCACAGACACCCAAGAGAAGGCGGTCAAGGCTGGAGGTTTCCTTCCGCCTTCCGAATTGTATCAGAATGAGTAGCTGCCGATCTGCCCACAGTCGAATGGCTGCACTCGCGTGCTTGTGAGCTTCTCCAGGAAGAACTGAGTTACGCGCGGGAATCCAGGGCCGGGGCAACGCAGGCCCCACCAGGCGTTGCCGATTTCTCCATCCGTCCAAACCTGGCCGGGACGTAGGATCGAGCTCTCGCTCACGCGCTGCTGGGTGGCATATTTGGCGCCGAGGATCGCCGGCACGGAACCGCCGATCTGCGTGACGGTCGCAATCGTGGGGTCCGCGCGGCAGATCAGATCGACCGGCGCCGGGACGCCTGGCGCCTTCAGGCAGGCATTGGCCGCCAGCCCCAGATTACGGCCGAAGCAGTTCGGGCCTGGCACGCCAAATAGATCGATGGCACCCGCCATCGCCGTCTCGATGTAGCTCTGATCTCCATCGGGGTAGCCGATCGACGGATTGGCATCGTCGATGCACTGATAATCCGCGGTAGGCGGAGCGAGGAACGCGCCGCCGCCGGCTGTCGCATGCCGCGTCCATTGCGGCTCCGTCGCATCGGAATTCGGCAGCACCAGCACGGCCCGGCAAGGCCCGAGCCTACCGTTGTTCAGCGGGCCTTGGCCGTCCGCTAGACCGAAATCATCGACGACATAGCCGCGGTTGTTGTTCCCGCCCGCAGGCCACCAAGTCCATGCCCAGGTATCCGGGTAGACTGCTGGGCCGTGCGCCCATACGATGCCCACCACCACAAGCTGCTGCACGTCGTTCACCCAACATTCGAGCCTCCGGCCGGGGATGTCTACGGTGATATCGACTGCGGCCCATACATCGAGCGCGAAGAGCCACGGGGCGGTCGCAATGAGCGTCCCGCGATTGGTCCCGCCGTTCCCCCCGGTGTAAAACCGCATGTAGCCGGCGTTGTCGATCACCACGGAGAGCACCGGCACTCCCGGCGCCGTACTCGCGTCCAGCCGCGCGAAAATGCCGTTGCCCCATCCGCTGAGTCCAAACGCGTTGTGAGGCTGGAAGGCGAATGTTGCCGCCCATTGCGGCTGCGCGTCGAGCTGTTTGGTGAGCGTGGGCTGGCTGATGATGATGTTCATCGCGCCGGCGTTCCCGCCGTAACGGCCCGGCGCCGCGCGGAACCCTGAAAACGGGTCCGTGAAGGTGTATTTTAGTTGGCTCGGTCCCCCGAGGGCTCCGAGGTTCGGGTTCGTCGCGCTGCCCCACCAATCGAAGCTCTCGACGAAACGCAGCATCAGAATTTCATCCGCACCTGTACCGTCACGTTCGCCGCGGGCGTGGGACTGGCGCCCTTGACGCTGTAGGATACGCTCACGGTCAATATGTCGTCTTTGTACAGGAAGGCCGGCACCAGGCCGAAGAGATCGGGCCAATGCACCAGAGTCGCCGTGCCCGCAGGGATCACGAGTGGCGAATTGAAAATCGAAATGCCATTCGCCTTGATATCGACGATGAGATCCTGGTGCACCGGGGGCGTCCCTGCAATGGCGACGACTTCCGTAATCTGGCCGCTCTGCCTCACCACATCCGGGTTGCCCTGGACCACTCCGGCCGTGAGCGAGCCGGAGGGCGCGAGGATGAACGTCGGCCACAGAAGTTGATCCAAGGGGATCGCGTTCTCCGTGCGCGCGATCAGGCGTTCGTACCACTTGACGTAGTTTCCGAGGTCGGTGGTGGTCGAAGCCTCTACGGTCCAGCGGTAGGCTGTGCTTCGCCGGGCATCGGCCAAGTCCTTGAAATCGGCCTTGCCGGGCTGGCTGGCGCCGGCCACGCTGGTGATGAGCAAGGTGGAGCTGGCGAGGTCCAGCCGCGGCAGATCGACGGTGAGCTTCTGTCCCACCGCCCAGCCCGGAATATCCGTCTCGAACTTGAGGAGCTTCGGCAGCCCTCCCGAACGGTCCAGAATGGCTTGCGCGATGGCCTGTAAGTCGCCCTGGAGCGAGATGTTTTTCACCCACTCGACGGCCTGGTACACGCCGCTCCCGCAGGTCCCCGTGCCCGGCCCTGGGGGCGCCAGGGGGTCGTCGGTGACGACTTGGACGTTGCTCTCTTCGGCCACGTAGGCGACCTCCACGACATCGCCGGCGATGGGATCCGCCGAGAGGATTGGCGGGAAGGGAAAGGGATTCGTGTTTTGCACGTTCGGCGGCGTGATGTAGGGCGTTTGAGGGAAATACCACCATGAAGACCGGAAGTTTATAAACTCCGTGCCGCGGTGGACCGGCTGCGGGACGCCATTGACCTTCAGGCTGGTGATGGATAGGATCGTGAAGTTCGTGATGAGCGCGCCGAACAGAAAGCCGCGCGCCACGGCCGCCGGCTGCGGCACCACGTAGGTTTCCGTCACGCTCACGCTACGCGCGCCGCCCGCGAAGGCATCGCCGGGCACCACGTTCAGGTTGCTCACGACGAACTGTTGATTACGGTAGTCGAGCAGCGTTGCGGTCATGGAGGCCGCGCGGAAGTTCCCGCTGGTAGCCGTGAGCGCCGCCGGTGCCGCAGGGAGATCCGGGAGCAAAGTCGTGTGGAGGTCGCCATCAACGTCGATCCACCAGACGCCCGACACATCCGTCATGATGGCGTCCATCGCTTGAGTGACCTTGGCGAAATTGAAAATCTGCTCCGCGCTCAGCGCACCGAGGCTCGCCGGGACGTGATTCGACGTAATGCCCTCACCGTTCAGAAAATTCGCCAGCACATCGCGCACGGCGGCCGCGGCGTCCATGCCGGCAGGATACTTGGTGTTGGCGACGCGGTGATCGAGGATGCCGCTCTTGTCCACGCAGCGGCAATGGTAGACCGCGTAGGTGGAGCCCATCACCCATTCGATCTGCACCGCGTTCAGGCAGCCCGAAAACAACTTTTTCCCGTTCTCGGTAATCAGCACGGTCTGCCCCAGCGACGGGATGTAGGATGCATTCACGGCGAAGAGATCGAAGCTGGCCTGCCACCGTCCGATGGTCTGCGACTGGATCAGGGGAGCCTGCTGGCCCGCTCCATGCCCGCCAGCCGCCAGTAAGAGTGAAGAACGATCCACGCCGGCGATGAAGATGTGAGATCCGGCATCGCCGCCCGTGATGATCGGGATACCCATGATCCCTGGCGCTATTCCTCCCCCGCCTGCGGCGGGGCTGATGCCAGCCAGCATAATCAGTTTGGGGCCGCTCGCGACCTTGGGCGTGCCGAACGCCTCCGCTGATGCGATCCCGCTGGGGCGGATGCTCTGCACCAAGGAGAGGCTGGCTACCCCGAACGCCTCCGCTGATGCGATCCCATCACCGGCCAGATTGATAGATTGAACGACATTGCAAGTCGCCGTGCCGAAGGCTTCCGCGCCGGCGATCGCACCGGCAGCGGAGATGGGACCCGCCACGTCCGGCTTGCCAAAGGATTGGGTACTGGCGATTCCAAGCGGATACAGCGGCCCGACTACGTTTGCCGTTCCAAAGGCTTCGGCGCTGGCGATGCTCGAGGGCTTGATCGGGCCGGATATCCTGGGCCCGCCGAAGGCCTCCGCACTCGCGATTGCACCAGCCTTGATCGGACCCGCCACGTCGTCGGAGCCGAAGGCTTCCGCACTGGCAATCCCGCTTGGCAGGACGTAGAGCTTTAATTTCGCTGCCCCGAACGCCTCCGCGCTCGCGACGCCGGACGGCGCTATGACCTTGATGAGGCTCGCCGTCCCGAAGGCCTCCGCGCTCGCGATGCCCCCTGGCAGGAGGAACAGCGTGAGCTTGAGCGTCCCGAAGGCCTCCGCACTGGCGATGCCGTTACTGGCGAGGTCGATGGTTTGCGAGAGCAAGGATGGCTTCGGCCGTAGAGGCCCTGGGTAGATCAAGAACCGCCAGGGAGCCACATAGAGGTCCTGTATTTCGCGCGCGGAAAGCGCCCGGCCCCACATGCAGATGAGCGCTATCTTGCCGTTCCAGGCCTCAGCTCCGCCGTTGGATCTGGTCTGCCAGTTGGCTCCGGCGACGGCCCCCAGCGTCCAGGAGCCGGTCGAGGCGTCCGTGCCGCTCGCGTCCTGATTGCCGTCGAGGTACAGGAAAATCTTGGTCTGCGACACATCGCGCACCATGCAAAGGTGCCGCATCTTTCCGGAATCGACCGCTAGGGTTGTGGCTCCCGAAAGCGAGCCGAGCGTTCCGGTGGTCGTGCCGAATTGGGTCTGAAGGACGTTCCCTGTCGTCAGACGGAACAGCAGCAGCGTCCGGCTCCCGCCGGGGTCGCTGCGCCAGCAGTTCCTGAGTGCGTTGTTCCCGCCGTCGATCGTAGACAGCACCAGGACGGTGAAGGATGCGGTCTGTGGAAGCTGGAGCTTCGTCGGCGTCGAAAAATCCAGGTAGGTGTTGTCAGTCCCGCCGTGGGCTATCGCTGGCCCTGCGGACGTGATGGCGATGGTGGGGTTGGTGCTGCCCGGAGCGAGCGGATTGGAGGCCGGCTCGACAATATCCCGGCAAATCGCCGTCACGCTGTTCGAGACGGCGCCCTCGTTGAACGGCGCGCACAGTAACAGCCCGCGCGTGAGTGGATTCGACCAATCGACGCGCGCGCCGAGCGGAGGCTTTATTCGCCCACCGAGCGAGCGCGCGCGAAGCGCCATCTAGGCCACCGTCTGGTATACGCCCTGGTAAACCTTCAGGTGATTGCTCTCGGTCGAGTCGAGAGTCGTCCCAGTCTTGTTCTCGATCACGATGCCCCAGTTGCTCGGGAGCACGCCGCCGAAGGCCAGGGCAACGCTCATCGGCTCGCTGGAGTAGGTGATGCTGTTCGCGACAGCATTAAGCGTACCGATCAGCCGTAGGTTCGTAGGAACGACCAGGGTGACTCCACCGTCGGAACCGCCGTTAGCTTCGGGGTATGTGGTTCCGCCATCCGCGGTTGCGTAGGCGTAGATGTTGACAACCCCCTGAGCGCTCGCCCCGGAGCCTCCGGTTTTCACTTTGATCTGTACCAGGGCATCCTGGTACAGGTTGCTGGTGTTGTCGATTGCCGTGCCGGCTCGGACGCTCGAATTAGTCAGGGAGGCCAGAGTGCAGGTGATGGCCTGGCCGTTCGTGCCGTACGCGGTCTTGATGTTTGCCATCAGAGCACCAAGGCAACAGCAGCCGTGCAGCTTATCAGTACGGCTCCATTATGGGAGACGACGATTCCTGTCACCAGCAAGCCCGCCTTGACCTCGAAAGCGTTTACCGCCTGTAAAATTGTGGTTTCCATGGCCGCTTTGGCCGTGCGAATCTCACTGAGCGAATCCGAGGGAGGAGAGCCAGGCACATTATCCTCCGGGCCGGTTACGCATGTGGATTGCGACCGCAGGCACGGTCGCTAGGGCGTTGGCTTCCAGGATCATCTCCGCAGTGATGGCGTTCGGGCAATAGCTCACGTTGACCAGCAACAAGGGATGCGCTGTCAGGTACGCTGCCTGCCGCTCAATACCAAGATCCTCTAGGCCACGGATGGCGTGCAGGATCGCTCCGGCGACCGCCTCCCGCGCCCGCTCCTGCGCGTCGGCGCTTTGAAGCTGCTGTTCGGCCTCAGGCACCACCAGGGTTGTCTCGATCACGGGTGTGCTCCTTGCTCCCCTATGCGGGCACGATCAGCGGAGCTGAACCACAAATGATCCGCGGCTCGCCAAAAATCGCCGGCAGCAGCCAGCCCAGCCCGGCTTTGATGAGATCCAGCACGCCATGGGCGCCCAGGAGAAGAGCTCGGTCCTCCTCACTGAGCATCTCGGCCAGCTTGAAGATTTTATTTCCGCCGGTGTCCCAGGTCACGGTGATATCGCCGCCATTGGGCGTCACGGGCAGGCCCGTCGCCGTGTCGATGTTCCAGATAAGCGGGCTGGTGGAGGCCGTGCCGGTGTCCTTGTAGCCCACCAGGTAGGAGCACTGATTGCCGCTCACGGCGGAAAACGTCACGGTCGCCGCGTTGAAAACGCCGAGGGTAGACGTCTTGCTCCCGAGATTTCCGGATGTCGCCACGCGGGCGCCGCTGGGTATGTCGGAGAGGTACTGATCGACGTTGATCGAGAGCGTGTACGAGCCCGCGTCCACCAGCACTACTTTGATGTTGTCGGTGAGGATCGCAATCGATCCCTCCAGGAATGCCTGACGGCCTTTGCCGTAGAGTGCGTTGGCCATTTATTTGCCTCCAATCAATTGCTCGCGGCCGGCGCTGAGCTTCTGTTCGCGCTCGGCTTCTTTTTCCGTTATCAGGCCATGCAGCTTGGCTTGTCGCTCACGTAACGCTGCGATGTCCCCATCCAGCGCGGCATGAGCCGCAATCAGCTCCGCAATTGTCATCGTCTCAAGATCCACGTGGTTTGCCCTCGGCTAAGGATACTACAGTGTGAGCCTGGCCTGATTTCGCAGGGTATCGACCAGCAGAGCTGCGAGCTGCTGGCCAGCCTGGAGCGATGAGATCGTATTCCCCGTCAGAATCACAGTCAGCCCGGCTGCGCTGGTCGCCGCCGGATAGTTTGGCGAGGGCGGGGGCGGAACGGCGCTGAAGGTCGCGGGGAGCTGCGGCCCTGGCAGGGCCGGCGGTCTGAGGCCGCCAGGCGTCAGGCTAAACGCGCCGAGCGCCGCGCCTGGCGAGCTGCTCAAGCCTGGGTTGATCCATTGTCCAGTCACGGGGTCCCAGTGCGGTGCGTCCGTGCTACTGAACGGGCTGGAAAGATTCCCGAAGGGCGTTATGGCTCCAAAACTCCCGAGCTGATTTAATGCGCGCGCGGCCGCAGCCACGCCGAAGCCCAGGCCGTATAACTGCGTGCCCAGGTCGCTGAGTCCCTGGCCAAGATCGGAGATGGAGCTGGCAAACAGCGGCAATTTATTCGCGGCTTGGGCCGCGCTGGCGCCGAGCTGTCCAGTCGCTCCAGCGGCGGCGCTGGCGGCCGCGCTAAGATTTCCAGTGCCGCCCGTGCCGCCGCTGGCGGCCACCGAAAAGCTGTTTGCATTGGCAATGCTCGTGAGAGTATTCGAAATCTGTTCCAGTAGCGGGATAATTTGCCCGCTGATTTCCCTCTCCATCGCCTGCACGGCTCCCTCGGTCGCCGGGGACGACTGCACCACCTGTGTCACGTTTGCGGCGGCGCCGGAGGGCGACTCTCCCTTAGCCGCCTTCGCCGCAATGTCGGCCGGCGAGCCGGGGATGATCGCCTGCCGGCTGTAGTGGTAATTCGGATCTCCGAATCCCTGCCAGCTCTGGCTGGCCGGATCGAAATAGATGCCGGTGGGGATCGTCGAAAAGCCCCCGCCTGTCCCTACGCCTCCAGGGAAATTTTGGGCGAACATGGAGCTCGGAGAGCCCGCCAGCAGGAAGTCGGCGGTATTTCCTTTGCTCGTGCCGGCCACTCCTCCAAAGGATGACGATGAGGAGCCGAAATCGCTGGCGCTTGAGGCCGCGTCGCTGAGAGCGTTTGATGCGTCCTCGGCTGCGCTGGTCACATCCTCGATTCCGCTGGCCACCGTTTTCAGCAGGTCTACCATGCTCGTCCAGGCATCGTCCATGAAAACCCAATGGTCCTTGAGGTCGCCCACCGCGCTCGCTTGATCCGTGACCGAGCCGGTGAGCACGGTAATGCTTTGGTCCGCCGTGTTCGCGATGCCGGTGGTGTCGTCCCAGTTCGCGCTAAAGACCTGCACCTGGCGCGCTGCCTCTCCGGTGGCCGCGGCTTGGTCGAGCAGCACCAGCTTACCGTTCACGATGACGGTGTTCGCGCCCTCTTGAGCCGCTCTGGCGGTCACAATATCGTCGGCCAGTTGCGTCTGCGAGATGCCGGCTTTCTTCGCTGCGCTCTCTAGCTCTCCCAAGGCGCCCGCGACGGCCAGCGCGCTGGCCGTCCCATCTGCCTTCATCCGCGCGTACACGTCCAGCGCGGTCTGAAAATCGGTGGTGGCATCCTGCGCTGCAAGCTTAATTTTGACGATGGCCGACGTCACCGCCTCCGCATACGTGGGACTCTCCGCTTCCACCGCACTCAGGGAGGTTTTCAGCTCGCCGCCGGAATGCGTGAGTTTGTCGAGCCACTTCTGAAATTCCGCTGAGATCGGGATGGCCTTCGCCACTTCTCCCGAGTAGTGATCCACCGCCAGGGCCGCCGAATTTAGGGCCGAAGTTTCAGCTCCCGGCGCCTCTCCAGATCCAGTAAACGCCGCTGGAGCGGCCGCGCCCCCTCCCGTGGCGAAGGAAACCACTGCACCGAGGATCTTGTAGGCTTCAATTACTTTATCCGCCCATTCGAGCAAGCGAACCAAGCCGCTTATAGCAAACTCCAGAGCTGGGGCGGAGTCTACCTTTAGATGGTTCCAGAGCTGCTCCCAAACATCGGACAGCGTGAGCACTCGCCCCGCCTGATCCACAATGCTCTCCGTCGTCAGGTGCAGCGAGCCTTGCAGATCCGTCAAATCTACGCGGCCCTGGCGTAGGGCTTCCGTGAGTACAGCGCCGGACTTACCGAAGGCGCCCATGCCGATCTGGAGCGCTTCGGCATCCGTGGCTGCGCCCTGGATGGACTCCTGGAGCTGGGCCAGGCCCGCCACCATGTCGGAGATGCCCGCCTTACTCATAGACTTGATAGCGCGCTGGAGGCTGGACATCGCGGCCTCCGCAGGAATCCCGGCTTTTTCCAGGTCGCCCACCATCGAGGCTGCGTCCTGCAAGGAGAAGCCGAACTCGCGTAGTGTCGCGCCGAACTGGATTACATTCCCCTCTATTTCAGAGATGGAAGCGCCGCTCGCTTCCTTGATCTGATTGAAAAAGTCCAGGACGCCAGCCCGCGCTTCCTCGGGCACCTGCCACTGTGCGAACACGCGCGCCGTATCGACCGAGAGGCTCTGCACGCTTTCGCCGGTCAGGCGAGCCAGATCCAGAATTTGCGTAGAGAGCTGCTCTAAGGCCGGGCCGGTTGCGTCCAGGCGCGTGGCGATCACCCCGATGGCTTCGGCCACTTCGCCGGCGCTCTGCGGAACCGCGGAAAACACAGTGTCGAAGGAACGGTCGAGGTACTCCAGGCTATCGCCAATGGCGCCAGTCGCAGCGACGATGGTTTTATTGGCCTGCTCGAACGCGTCCCCCCACTCCACCACCACCTTGGCCAGCTCGAAGGCCCCGAATGCCTCGGCCATGGCCGTTACTGCTTCCTTGACCTGCCCTAGGCCCTCCTCGGCTGTATCCCCGAAGGTTTTCAGCTCCTCTTTGCCCTGCTGGAGGCTGGTGTGCATCTCGCCCCAGGAGGCTTGATCGACGCCGATGCGGAGCAGCATGTCGCGGATGAGGCTCATTTGTACTCGATGGTAACG
Source organism: Rhodospirillaceae bacterium (assembly GCA_004297485.1). Classification (GTDB taxonomy): domain Bacteria; phylum Pseudomonadota; class Alphaproteobacteria; order Rhodospirillales; family Rhodospirillaceae; genus SCTM01. The sequence continues at coordinate 1,835 of SCTM01000332.1, read as the reverse complement.
CCTTTCGTCCGGTCGTCGATGCCGTGCTCGGTCGCCATCAGCAGGAGCATCGCGCGCGGGAAGGCCATCGCGTCCGCCGGCAGCTCTTCCTGTGTGGGCGTGAGTGAGGGTAGGAAATCGTCAATCGAGAACGGCTCGCTGCGCTGCTCGCGGTCCCGCCAGACCTCGGCGAGGAAGGCGCACACATGCGCCGAGAGCCGGTAGCGCTCGCGATGATTGCGCTCGACCAGTGCGTAGAATTCGCGCGGAGTGAGGGACCAAAAGAACTCCGGCTCCAGGTGCAGGTCGATGATGCCGATCTGCCAGGCCTCAAACAGGTCTAGCTCTCGGTCTTCTCCGCTTTTTTTTCCTGCACCGGCGCCGCGCCGGCGAAGGCCAGCATGTAGCACTCCGACAGGTACGGGAACCAGGCCGTGCTCAGCCGCCCGATTGACTCGATCGTCACACCCTCCGGCGGGTCGCCGGCCGCATCGTGCAGCCCGATCCAGATCAGCTCAGGCAAGCTGTCGTCGTCGAGAGTGCGGCGGGTGAGGCCGCGCACCTTCATGGTGCGGAGCGAGCGTAAATCGTAGCGTAGCTCACGGTCGAGTCCGTCGCCCAGTTGGATGCGCACGCCCTCGGTGGGCGCGGTGAAGGACGGTGGCTTCAGCTTCGGCTCGATCAAGCGATTAGGCGCCCGCGCCGGTGCCCACTTCGAGCGTGTTCTTGCCCACCGCCTTGATGCGCACTTGTGCGCGCAGGGCACCTTTGACCGGGGCGCTGCCGGAGAACTCGGTCACAATCCCGACAAAGCGCATACGAGTCACCGGCGAAGTATAACCGAATTCGATCCGCATGTTGCGCCGCACGCGCTGATCCATCAGGTATTTGAGGCCACCCGCGCGCGTCCCTACGATGGTGGATGCCTCGTTCTGCGTCACTTCATTGGGATCGAGGACGACGGGGAAGGTCGCCTCACCATTGTCCAGCAGAGTCGAGAGGTAGTCCATGTAGTGGTCCGTCTCGTCCTGCGTGGTCACGTCGAGCAACGTGGCTTTCGTTTGGGGCAGGGTAATGTCCTCCAGTCCCAGCACCTTGAAAAACATCTCGCTTCCCCCACCGTCACCGATGTAGAGGAAGGTATTCTGCGAGGCATACTTCACGTTAGCCATGCTGCTCCTTTGCGATCAGGAGAATTGTATCACAAGCGTAAGCCCTGGCCGTGGCGATAGCCGGCAGCGATGGCGTCACGCCAGAGATCCAGGGCGCCAGCCGTGCCCGCCCGCATGTACGCATACTCTATGGAGTACCCGTGCTTCGCGAGCGCCGCTGCGTGCCAGTAGGCGGCGCGCTGGCGATCTGCGGTGACTCGCCCAGGGTGGGTGCGGACAGTCTGTAAAACCGACGGAATGCGGATGAAATCCGTGATGGCGGAGAGGCTGTAGAACAGATCGTAATCAACCTCCAGTTCGAAGCGTTCATCATGCAGACGGGTACGGCACAGAGTGGACCACCAGCACAGCCAGGAGTCGCCGCGGAGGTTACAGCTTTGGAGCAGACCTCGGAGGCTCCAGTCAAGTGCTTGTTGTACGGTTCGGGAACCTCTGCTGTCGATGTGGTAGTTGTCCGTATACACCAGTCCCACCGCTGGGTACTGCACCAGGGCTTCGACGCAGCGCGCCACGAACTGCGGCAAATAGAGGTCGTCTGAGTCGAGGATGCCGCGAATTTCTCCAGTTCCGCCGCGCAGGGCGCGATTTTTGGCCGCCGCGATTCCGGCGTGGGCGCCTGGCAGTACGATCACGCGCGCCGCGTCGAACTCGGCCGCCAGCCTCTCGCAGGTGTCATCTGTCGAT
>SCTM01000004.1 GCA_004297485.1 Rhodospirillaceae bacterium | reverse complement strand
CAAACGCGTCCATGCCGTCCGCGACCGGCGGTTTGCAGATCGGAACGAACTATGAGCCCTTCGCAATGATCGTTTCCGGCGGCGACGATGCGCTTGAGCTCGGCATTGGTGCTGTCGAGTTCATGAAAGGTCGCTAGCCGCCAGCCGTTTGGCAAATCATAGATCGTGAGATCGGAGATCAAGCGGCCGGCTTTCTATTTCTAACCGGGAAAGAGCGACTTCGCGGCGATGCTCGCGCCGTTGACGAATGGCGCGGGAACGAGAAACAGACCCAACATTGCCAGGCTGCAAAGACCATACAAAATCGCTGTCGAGATCGCCGGTTGGTCCAACGCTTTTCCCGGCTCGTCGAAATACATGATTTTCACGATCCGCAGATAATAATAGGCGGCCACCGCGCTCGCCAGCACGCCGACGACGGCCAGCCAGACAAGCCCCGCGTTCACGGCCGCAACGAAGATGTAAAACTTGCCCCAGATGCCAGCCAACGGCGGAATCCCCGCCATGGAGAACATAAGCGCGGCCATGGCCGCCGCCATGCCCGGGCGTGTCTTAGCCAACCCGGAGAGATCGGTCACGTCTTCCACCGCCTTGCCGTCAACGCGCATGGCCAGGATGCAGGCGAAGGCCCCGATGCTCATGACAATGTAGATCAGCATGTAGAACAGCATGCCCCGCGCGCCCTCAACGGTCCCGACCGCCAAACCGATCAGAGCGTAGCCCACATGCCCGATAGAGCTGTAAGCCATCAGGCGCTTGATGTTCTTTTGCACGATGGCCGCAAACGCGCCCCACATCATGGACAGGAGGGATATAGCAATCACTACCTGCTGCCACTCGGCGAGCATCCCGCCAAACGGGCCGACGAGCACGCGAAGGAACAGCGCGAGCCCCGCGATCTTCGGTGCCACGGAGAAGAACGCGGTGATGGGTGTCGATGAGCCTTCGTATACGTCGGGCGTCCACATGTGAAATGGGACCGCCGACACCTTGAAGGACAACCCAGCGATCACAAAAACGATGCCGATCAGCACACCCACATGCCCGCCGCCGGACTGTGTCGCGCTCGCGATCCCCGCGAACGTCGTGGTACCTGAAAAGCCGTAGACCATGGAGGCCCCGTAGAGCAGCAACCCTGAGGCCAGGGCTCCGAGCACAAAATACTTCACGCCGGCTTCGGTGGACCGCAGGTTGTCCCGATTGACGGCTGCCAACACATAGAGAGGAAGGCTTTGCAATTCGAGGCCAACATAGAGCGCGATGAGATCGTTGGCCGAGATCATCAGCATCATGCCGACCGTTGCGAACAGGACCAGCAATGGAATCTCAAACCGCGCGACGCCGGACTGCTGGGACCATGAATTGATCATGATCAGCGCCAGGCTTGCCCCCAACAGCGTGAGGACCTTGGCGAAGGCCGTGAAGGCATTGACGGCGAACAGCCCCCCGAAAGTCACAACCGGGACGCCATGGGCGGCGTGGATCAGCCATGCCGCCACCGCCATCGCGCCAATCGACGCCCAGGTGGTGAAGGTCGTGGACTCGCGGCCGCGAAAGACGCCGATCAACAGAAAAGCCATGCCCGCCAGGATCAGGAGGATTTCCGGAAACGCGGGCTCAAGATTGGGAAGAGCAGCCATGAATCTTGTCCTTCCCTAGCGCAACAACGCGAGCATGGTCTGCGCGGCCGAGGGAGCGCTTGCCGTCGCCCCAACAACCGCCTGGTATTTCGACACGATGTTGGTCACAGCGACATTGGTGACGTCGAGGAACGGCGTCGGATAGATCCCCATCCACAACACCACGGCGACAACCGGGGCAAAAATGATGATTTCCCGGCGGTCGAGATCGAGCATGGCTTTGACGTCGGCCTTGGTCAGCTCGCCGAAAATCACGCGGCGATAGAGATAGAGCATATAGGCCGCACCCAGGATCACGCCGGTGGCGGCCAACAACGCAACCCAGCTATTGGCCTGAAATGAACCTGTCAGCACCAGGAACTCGCCCACAAAGCCGGCGGTTCCGGGCAGCCCGACCGCCGCCAGGGTGAAGATCATGACCACGACGGCATACATCGGCATGTTGTTGACGAGGCCGCCGTAGCGATCGATCTCGCGCGTATGCAGCCGGTCGTAGACCACGCCGACCGCAAGGAACAGCGCCCCCGACACAACCCCGTGGCTCAGCATCTGGAAGATCGCGCCCTGCACCGCCTGTTGTGTGCCGGCAAAGACGCCGATCGTCACAAAGCCCATGTGCGCCACCGACGAATAAGCGATCAGCTTTTTCATGTCCTGCTGCACCAGGGCAACCAGGGACGTGTAGATGATGGCGATCACCGACAGGGTGTAGATGAACGGCGTGAAGGCAACGCTGGCCTCAGGCAACATCGGCAGCGAGAACCGCAGGAAACCATATCCGCCCATTTTCAAAAGCACGCCCGCCAGGATCACCGATCCAGCCGTCGGCGCATCCACGTGGGCATCAGGCAGCCAGGTGTGCACGGGCCACATTGGCACCTTGACAGCGAACGACGCGAACAGCCCGAACCACAGCCAATACTGCATCTGAACCGGGAAATGCGTCGCGGTCAGGGTCGGGATGTCCGTGGTGCCGGCATAAAAATACATCGCCAGCATGGCGATCAGGAGCAGCACGGAACCGGTCAGCGTATAGAGGAAGAACTTGAAGGCCGAGTAGACCCGCCGTCCGCCGCCCCAGACGCCGATGATAATGAACATGGGGATCAATACGCCCTCGAAGAAGACGTAGAACAACACCATATCCATGGCGCAGAACATGCCGACCATCATGGTTTCCAGCACCAGGAAGGCGATCATGTATTCGCGCACCATCTTATGGACGGCTTCCCAACTGGCGAGAATGCACAACGGCATCAGGAAAGTGGACAGGATCACGAACAGCATGGAGATGCCGTCCACACCCATGCGGTAAGTGATCTTATACTGCGGCAGCCACTCAAGCCGTTCCTCAAATTGGAAAGCCGCCGTCGAACTGTCGAACCCGACCCAGATGAACACCGACAGGACGAACGTCAGCAGCGTCGTCCACAGGGCGATATAACGGGCCTGGCGGGCGACAGTCTCCTCTTCGCCCCTGACGGAAAGGATGATGGCCGCCCCAACCAAGGGCAGAAACGTCACAAGTGACAGGATCGGCAAGCCGTCGACAAAGTTCGCGAGCGCGGTCATGGCATCACCGTCCTACCCAATGCGCCCATGGGACGACGATCCACGTGACGACCAGCGCGATGCCAACGATCATCGCGAATGCGTAATGGTAGAGATACCCGGACTGGACCACGCCGAGACGCTGGGCCATGCGCACGACTGTCGTGGAAATACCGTCCGGGCCAAGGCCATCAATGACGGCGCCATCGCCACCTTTCCAGAACAGCCGGCCGATGCGGAACGCAGGCCGCACGAACATCCAGTCGTACAGTTCGTCGAAATACCACTTGTTCAGGAGGAAGCGGTGCACGCCGGGGAATGTGGCCGCCAGTTTGCCCGGTAGATCGGGACGGCGGATGTAGAACATATACGCCCATACGAAGCCGAGCACGCTGAGGAATAGCGGCAGATATTCGAGAACCACGACCGGCTTCTCTTCGTGCGCTTTACCGATGCTGTCGTGATTGGCCAGAACCTTGATCGCACCGCGCCAGAATGCCGCACGGTCTTCGCCGACAAAATTGTGGTAGCCGACCATACCGGCGATTACCGCCCCGACCGCCAGGAATCCGAGCGGAACCAGCATGATGAGCGGGCTTTCATGGGCGTGTTCCATGGTGTGGTGATCGACGCGCGATTTGCCGAAGAATGTCAGGAACGTCAGGCGCCACGAGTAGAACGATGTAAGCAACACGACGATAAGCGCCAACACGTAGGCATAATCGCCAGACGCCGTGCCCGCGGCATGGGCGGCCTCGATGATCGTATCCTTGGAGTAATAACCGGCAAAAGGCGGAATGCCCGTCAATGCCAGATTACCGATGGTCATGACCACGGTGGTTACCGGAACCAGACGCCAGATGCCGCCCATCTTGCGGATGTCCTGCTCATCGGACAGGGCATGGATCACCGATCCGGCGGACAGAAACAATAGCGCCTTGAACCAGGCATGGGTCATCAGGTGGAACACGCCCGCCTGATAGGCCGATACGCCGCAGGCCATGAACATGTAGCCCAATTGGGAACACGTGGAGTACGCGATAATACGCTTGATGTCGTTCTGCACACACCCCACGGTGCCGGCGAAAAACGCGGTCGACGCGCCGATCACCGTAACGAATGCAAGCGCCGTGGGCGCGAACTCGAACAGTGGTGACATACGCGCCACCAGGAATACGCCGGCCGTCACCATGGTCGCCGCATGGATGAGTGCCGAGACCGGCGTCGGACCTTCCATGGCGTCCGGCAGCCACGTGTGAAGGAAAAGCTGCGCCGATTTACCCATGGCGCCGACAAACAGCAGCAGACAGGTGATGGTCAGGGCATGCCATTGCACGGAAAAGAATGTAACCGTGGAATCGGCCTTGTCCGGTGCTGCGGCGAAGATGGTGTCGAAGTTGACCGAGTCAAACAGGTAATAGACCGCGAAGATGCCCAACAGGAACCCGAAGTCGCCGACCCGGTTGACGATGAAGGCCTTGATGGCGGCCGCACACGCCGACGGCTTCTTGTACCAGAAGCCGATCAGCAGATAACTCATCACGCCGACGCCTTCCCAGCCGAAGAACAGCTGCACAAGGTTGTCTGCCGTCACCAGCATCAGCATGGCGAAGGTAAACGCCGAGAGATACGCCATGAAGCGTGGCTGGCTGTCGTCGTGGGACATATAGCCCACGGAATAGACGTGAATCAGGGTCGAGACACAGGTGACCGTCATCACCATGGTGGCCGACAGAGTGTCGAAACGCAAAGCCCATGCGGCCTCGAAAGTGCCGGAGGACAGCCACGCGGCGATCGGCACGACCTGACTATGTCCATGGATCGCCACATCAAAAAATGTGGGGATCGCGCACAGGGCAGCGAGGCCAACGCCAAGGCAAGTGACAACATGAGCACCCCGGTTGCCGATCAGGCGACCGAACACGCCGGCGATCAAAGCGCCGAGCAACGGCAGAAAAACAGCGGCGACCAACACGGGACCTAGCCTTTCATGCGGTTGATGTCCTCGACCTCGATCGAGCGACGGTTACGGTAGAACACCACCACAATCGCAAGACCGATGGCCGCCTCGGCGGCCGCGACCGTCAGGACAAACATCGTGAAGACCTGGCCGACGAGATCGCCGAGAAACGACGAGAACGCCACCAGGTTGATATTAACCGCGAGCAGGATCAGTTCGATCGACATCATGAGGACGATGAGATTCTTCCGGTTGAGGAAAATCCCAAAGATGCCGAGCGTGAACAGAATCGCCGCGACGGTCAGATAGTGGCCGAGGCCAATGGCAAAAACACCTTCGGTCATAGGGCGACCCCCTGCCCGGTCTGGACCTTGACCACCTCAAGGGTATCTTCCGCCCGCCGCGCGACCTGATCGGCAATGACCTGCTTACGCGAGTCGGGGCGACGCCGGAGGGTCAACACGATGGAACCGATCATCGCGACCAGCAGAATGATTCCGGAAACCTGAAACAGATACACATACTTGGTATAGAGCAGCGCGCCGAGCGCCTGTGTGTTTGAGACCTGCGCCATATCCGGCGTCGGCGCCGCCGACAAGAGGTGCGCACTGGGGGCGAAAGCCCATCCACCCATCACCACCGCCAGCTCCACAAGCAGCACAATTCCAATGACCGCGCCAACGGGCATGTAGCGGAGAAAACCTTCGCGCAACATCGCCACGTTGACGTCGAGCATCATGACGACGAACAGGAACAGCACCGCGACCGCGCCGACGTAAACCACGACCAGAATCATGGCAACGAATTCCGCACCGAGCAGAACAAACAGCCCGGCGGCGTTGAAAAACGTAAAGATGAGCCACAACACGGAGTGAACCGGATTGCGTTGAAATATTACGTTCAGCGCTCCGATAATCGCCATGAAGGAGAACAGATAGAAAGCGAGCGACGCGACAATCATCGTTGCGCCCCCCACCCGCAATATTCGAACACTAACTCCATCGCTCTCGTTCCCCTATCGTCATGCCCCGGTTTATCCTGGGCATCCACTCATCGCCACGCACGATCCGCGCGGGTGGCGCGTTGGGTCGCTCGGACAGGCCCGGGCGACGACGGTTATATTTATTGCCTCACCGGTACGGTGCGTTCAATTCCAGCCGCTTCGCCAACTCGGGTTCCCACCGGTCGCCGTTGGAAAGCAGTTTATCCTTGTTGTAAAGCAGTTCCTCGCGCGTCTCGGTGGCAAATTCAAAGTTCGGACCCTCGACGATGGCGTCAACCGGACACGCCTCTTCACAAAAGCCGCAGTATATGCACTTGGTCATATCGATGTCGTAGCGCGTCGTGCGGCGGCTGCCGTCGGCGCGCGGTTCCGCTTCGATGGTGATCGCCTGAGCCGGACAGATGGCCTCGCATAGCTTGCAGGCAATGCAACGCTCTTCGCCATTCGGATACCGGCGCAGCGCGTGCTCGCCGCGAAAGCGCGGGCTGATGGGCCCCTTCTCCCACGGATAGTTGATGGTGGCCTTCGGCAGAAACATCTGTTTCAGAGTCAGCCACATCCCCGAGGCGAGTTCCGCCAGAAGGAAGGAGCGTGCGGTGCGGTCGAGAAATGCCATAGCCAAGCCTCGTTTGTAACGTCATGCCTCAGTGCGGCACGCGGCCGGTGTATTCAAGAAAACCCGCCGTCAAAATCAGCCAGACAAGCGAGAATGGAAGGAAGACCTTCCACCCAAGTCGCATGAGCTGATCATACCGATACCGCGGGAACGTCGCGCGCACCCAGATCATCGTAAACAGACTCGCCAGGACCTTGAGGGCGAACCAGACGATCCCCGGAACGGCATTCAGCACGGCGATATTGAAGGGCGGCAACCATCCGCCGAGAAACAGGATCGAGACGACGCCCGACATCATGATCATGTTCGCGTACTCGCCGAGGAAGAACAGCGCGAACGCCATGGACGAATATTCGGTCATGAACCCGGCGACCAGTTCGGACTCGGCCTCGGGCAGGTCGAACGGGTGACGGTTGGTCTCGGCCAGGATCGAAATGAAGAAAATCACGAACATGGGGAAGTGAGGAATGAAGAACCACAGCCCCCGTTGCGCATTGACGATGGCCGTCAGGTTCAACGACCCCGCCGTCAGCAGCACCGAAATCATCACGAAGCCGATGGAGACTTCGTAAGACACCATCTGCGCCGCCGAGCGCATGGCGCCGAGAAACGCGTATCTGCTGTTGGACGACCAGCCCGCCATGACGATGCCGTAGACGCCCAGGGACGACACGGCGAACAGATAGAGGATGCCGACGTTGATGTTGGCGACCACCCAGCCGGGACTGACCGGGATGACCGCCCAAGCAATCATCGCCAGAGAAAACGTCACCATGGGCGCCAGGAAGAACACCACAGGGCTGGAGCCCGTGGGCACCACGGTTTCCTTCGTGAGCAACTTCACCGCATCGGCGAATGGTTGCAACAAACCGAAGGGACCAACCACGTTGGGGCCCTTGCGCATCTGCATGGCGCCGATGATGCGCCGTTCGGCGTAAGTGAGGTACGCCATGCCGACGAGCACAACGACCACGAACAGCAGAATCTTGCCGACGATCCACAGCAGCGGATAGAGGTAACCGGTTAAGAACTCAGCCATGGGTCCCCGTCTTCCGCGACGCGGCGCCGCTGGCAAAGGATTCGCTGCATTGAGCCATGGTCCGCGAGGCACGGCTGATGGCATCGGTCATGTAGTAATTGACGACGGGATAGTCGAACCCGGTGGTCGCGATCGCGCCATTGCCGCCAAAAGCGCCCCAGGCCGCCGGTGTGATGGCATCGGTCGTCGCAAACACGGGGTTCGCGGCGGCCAGCCGCTTACGCAATTGGGCGAGATTGTCGAAGGGTAAGGTTTTTCCAAGCACTTCCGACAAGGCGCGGATGATGGTCCAATCCTCGCGGGCCTCGCCGGGCGGGAACACCGCGCGGTTGGCGCGCTGCACCCGACCTTCGGTGTTGACGTAGGTGCCGTCCTTTTCCGTGTAGGCCGCGCCGGGCAGAATGACGTCGGCCCGATGAGCCCCGCGGTCGCCGTGGTGGCCTTGATAGACAACGAAGGCTTTGCCCAGACGCGCGGTGTCGATCTCGTCGGCCCCGAGTAGAAAGACAACATCGATCTCGCCGCCCGCCGCGCCGTCGAGAATCCCGCGAGTGTCCTTGCCCCCCGGCCCCGGCACAAAACCCACGTCGAGACCGCCGACGCGGGCGGCAGCCGTATGCAGCACGTTGAAGCCGTTCCAGCCGTCTTTCACCAAGCCGCAGGTGTCGGCCACACGCCGCGCCGCGCCGAGGATAGCCGCGCTTTCCGCACGGGTCAGCGCCGCCATGCCGAGGATCAGCATGGGCGCCTTGGCGGCCTTCAGTACATCGGCAAAAGGATGACGCCCATCGGCGATGGCGCTCAATACTTCGGCCGTACCGCCCAGTGACTCATACTTATACGTGAGATCGCCCACTTCGCCGATGACGCCGACCTTGAAACCGCCACGGAGGAATCGCTTTCGGATGCGTGCATTGAGGATGGGCGCTTCCTTGCGCGGGTTGGCGCCGATGATCAGCAGTGCGTCGGCATGTTCGATGCCGGCGATAGTGCTGTTGAACAGATAAGACGCGCGCACGGTTGGATCGATGGCCGCGCCGTCCTGGCGGCAATCAAGATTGTGCGAACCAAGCGTGACCAAAAGTTCCTTGAGAGCGAACATGGATTCCACGTCGGTCAGATCGCCGGCAAGCGCCGCCACTTTGTTCCCTGGCGTCCCGAGCAGCCGCCCGGCGATGGCGTCGAACGCCTCCTGCCAGGTCGCGGTCTGAAGCTTGCCCATGACCCGCACGTAGGGTTTGTCCAGGCGCTGATAACGCAGGCCATCACAGGCATGACGGCTTTTGTCGGCCAACCATTCCTCGTTCACATCCTCGTTGATGCGCGGCAGAATTCGCATGACCTCGCGGCCGCGGGCATCGACGCGGATATTGGTGCCAACCGCGTCCATGACGTCGATGGACTCGGTCTTGCGCAATTCCCACGGACGGGTGGTGAAGGCATAGGGTTTGCTGGTCAGCGCGCCCACCGGGCAAAGATCAACGACGTTGCCGGAAAGTTCCGACGACAGCGCCTTTTCCAGATAGGTCGTGATCTCCATGTCCTCGCCACGACCGGTCGCGCCCAATTCCGGCACGCCCGCCACCTCGGTCGCAAAGCGCACACAACGGGTGCAATGAATGCAGCGGTTCATGCTGGTCGCCACCAGCGGCCCCATTTCCTTGTCGCGCACCGCGCGCTTGTTTTCCTGGAACCGCCCGCGATCAAATCCATAGGCCATGGCCTGGTCCTGCAAATCGCACTCGCCGCCCTGATCGCAGATGGGGCAGTCGAGCGGATGATTGATAAGCAGGAACTCCATCACCCCGGCGCGCGCCTTGTCGGCACGCGGGGACTTGGTGTGCACCACCATGCCCTCGCCCACCGGCATGGCGCAGGACGCCACCGGCTTCGGCGACTTCTCCACGTCCACCAGGCACATGCGGCAGTTGCCGGCGATGGACAGGCGGTCGTGATAGCAAAAGCGCGGGATCTCCACGCCGACGGATTCCGCCGCCTGGAGAATGGTGGTGTTCGGCGCGACGTCGACCGCGATGCCGTCGATGGTAAGTTTCGGCATGGTGATTCCCCTACGCCGCCTGCGCGCGCACTTTGGCGTCGCGATAGGCGCGGATGCGCCGTTCAAGTTCGGGCCGGAAGTGCCGGATGAGTCCTTGGATCGGCCACGCCGCCGCATCGCCCAGCGCGCAGATGGTGTGGCCTTCGACCTGGTAAGTCACCTGCTCAAGGGTATCGATTTCCGGCAGGGTCGCCTCGCCGCGTACCATGCGATTCATCACCCGCGACATCCAGCCGGTGCCCTCGCGACACGGCGTGCACTGGCCGCAGCTCTCATGCTTGTAGAATGCCGACAGCCGCGCGATGCATGCCACCACGTCGGACGATTTATCCATCACCATGACCGCGGCAGTGCCAAGGCCCGATTTCACGTCGCGCAAGGAATCGAAATCCATCAGCACCGTGTCGCAAATGGATTTCGGCAGTAGCGGCACGGACGCGCCGCCGGGAATGATCGCCAGCAGGTTGTCCCAGCCGCCGCGCACGCCGCCGGCATGTTTCTCGATCAGCTCCTTCAACGGGATGCCCATGGCATCCTCCACATTGCAGGGCTTGTTCACGTGGCCGGAAATGCAGAACACTTTGGTGCCGGTATTGTTCGGACGGCCTATGCCCGCGAACCACGACGCACCGCGCCGCAGAATCGTGGGCGCAACCGCGATGCTCTCGACGTTGTTGACCGTGGTCGGACAACCGTAAAGACCGACGCCCGCCGGAAACGGCGGCTTCAGGCGCGGCTGGCCCTTTTTGCCTTCAAGGCTTTCGATCAGGGCGGTTTCCTCGCCGCAGATATAGGCACCGGCGCCGCGATGGAGGTAGCAGTCGAATTTCCAGCCGCTGCCGCAGGCGTTGTCGCCGATCAATCCGGCGGCGTAAGCCTCATCAATTGCGATCTGGAGATTGGACGCCTCGTTGTAGAACTCGCCGCGAATGTAGATGTAGCAGGCATGGGCCTTCATCGCGAAACAGGCGATCAGGCAGCCCTCGATCAATTTGTGCGGATCGTAACGCAGCATGTCCCGGTCCTTGCAGGTTCCGGGCTCGCCCTCGTCGGCGTTCACCACCAGATAATGCGGACGGTCGCTCTCGGTCCTGGGCATGAACGACCACTTGAGCCCAGTGGGAAATCCGGCGCCGCCACGGCCGCGCAATCCGGACTTCTTCATCTCATCGACGATCCAATCCGGCCCCATGGCCATGATCTCTTTGGTGCCGTCCCAGTCGCCACGGGCGCGTGCACCCGCGAGCCGCCAGTCATGGCGGCCATAGAGATTGGCGAAAATGCGGTCCTTATCGGAAAGCATGCTGTGTCCTAGGTCTTGGGCTGGGCGGCTTTGGCGGCCGCCTCCGCCTTGGCTTGTTCATAGGCTGCTTTGGCGGCAGCCAGATCCTGCTTCGGAACCGGCTTGGTCGGGTCGTCCGTGAGCGACGTAGGCGGGCCGGCCGGCGCTGACCCGTCCCGACGCGTGACCGAACCGTGAGCCGGTTTCTCACCGCGCTTGAAAGCATCGAGAATCCGCCACATGCCGGCGCCATCCACGTCTTCGTAGTAATCATCACCGATAGCGACAACCGGCGCATTTACGCATGCGCCCGCACACTCGGCTTCCGCGAGGGAAAACATGCCGTCGGGAGTCGTGCTGCCAAAGCCAATGCCCAGCCGCTCCTTGCACGCGCGCACAATATCGTCCGAGCCACGCAGCCAGCACGACAGGCTGGTGCACACCTGGATGTGATTCTTCCCCACCGGCGCCAGATTGAACATGGTGTAGAAGGTCGCCACTTCGAGCACACGGATCGAGGCCATATCGAGCATACCGGCAATCACGTCGATGGCCGGGCGCGACACCCACCCTTCCTGCCGTTGCGCGAGATCCAGCAGCGGGATCACCGCGCTGGCCTGACGGCCTGTTGGATACTTGGCGATGATACGGTTCGCCCGAGCGAGGTAATCCGCGTTGAACGCGAAGTTCGCCGGCTGATCGGCGGCCAGTTCACGGCGGCTCATCGGTCGACCTCGCCGAAAACGATGTCGATGGAGCCCAGCACCGCCGGGACGTCGGCTAGCATGTGACCGCGCAGCATCGCATCCATCGCCTCCAGGTGAACGAATCCCGGCGCGCGAATGCGGCATCGATAGGGACGGTTCGTGCCATCGGAAACCAGGTAGACGGCAAACTCGCCTTTCGGCGCTTCCGTCGCCGCATAAACCTCGCCGGCCGGCACGTGATAACCCTCGGTATAAAGTTTGAAATGATGGATCAAGGCTTCCATCGAGCCTTTCATTTCGGCGCGCGGCGGCGGCATCACTTTGCGATCGTTCACCCGCACCGGCCCGTCCGGCATCTTGTCCAGACATTGGTTGATGATCCGCACCGACTGCCGCATCTCCTCGACCCGCACTAGATAGCGATCGAAACAGTCGCCATGGCGGCCGATGGGAACGTCAAAATCAATGTTTTCAAAACCGTCGTAGGGCTGTGCCTTGCGCAGATCCCAGGGAACGCCCGACGCACGGAGATTGGGACCGGTGAAGCCCCAAGCCACGGCCTGCTCGCGGCTGACGACACCAATGTCGACGGTACGTTGCTTGAAGATCCGGTTCTCGCTCAACAGCCCTTCCATCTTGTCGACGACAGCGGGATATTCGGCGGCCCAAGTGCGAATGCGCTCGACAAGTCCGGCGGGCAAATCGTAGGCAACGCCGCCCGGCCGCACGTAGGCCGCGTGCATGCGCGCGCCGCAGACGTCGTCGTAGAAACCCATGAGCTTTTCCCGTTCCTCGAAGGTCCAGAGGAACGGCGTCATCGCACCCACGTCCATGGCGTAGGACGCGATATTCATGATGTGGTTGAGGATGCGGGTGATCTCGCCGAACAGAATGCGGATATATTTCGCGCGCGGTGGCGGCTCGATGCCCAGCAGTTTCTCGACAGCCAGCGCGTACGATTGTTCCTGATTCATCGGCGACACGTAATCGAGCCGGTCGAAATACGGCACCGCCTGAAGGTAGGTTTTGTACTCGATCAGCTTCTCGGTGCCGCGATGCAACAGCCCGATGTGAGGATCGACGCGGTCGATGATCTCACCGTCCATTTCAAGCACAAGACGCAACACACCATGGGCCGCCGGATGCTGGGGCCCGAAATTGAGTGTGTAGTTCTCGATTTCCGCGCCGCCGTCTGCCTTGGGAGCCACCGCGTTCTCGCTCATGTCAGGCTCCCGGCTTGGCGGCAGGCACCGCTTTTTCGTCGCCGGGCAGGATATGGCGCATGCCTTCCCATGGGCTCAGGAAATCGAACGTACGAAAATCCTGGGTCAACTTTACCGGCTCATAGATCACGCGCTTCTGGTCCTCGTCGTAACGGACTTCCACGTAACCCGTGAGCGGGAAATCCTTGCGCAGGGGATGTCCCTCAAAGCCATAGTCCGTGAGGATGCGGCGGAGATCCGGATGATCCGTGAAAAAGATCCCATAGAGATCCCAGACTTCCCGTTCGAGCCAGTTGGCGCAGGAATGGACCGCGATGACCGACGGTACGGGTGTGTCTTCCGACGCAGTGATCTTCACGCGGACGCGTTGGTTCCGGGGCATGCTCAGAAGATTGTAGACCACCTCGAAACGTTCGGCCCGCTCAGGATAGTCAACGCCGCACAGGTCGCTGAGTTGGCTGAATGAAAATCGGGGATCGTCACGCAGCGCGATCAGCACTTCGACAATCGTCTCACGCCGGACAGTAACGATGATTTCGTCACGCACCACCTGAGCCGCGAGCACGGCATTGGGCAATGCCGCACGAATCGCATCGGCCGTGTCGTAGAGCGGTTTGCTGAGAGCGGAGGGTTCAGTCATCAGATCGTCCGAGAAGGTACGAGGAGCGCAACTGGAGAAGCACTATTCGCCGGTCGCCAACTACCGATCAATGGTTCCGACACGACGAATTTTCTTGTGAAGCTGCATGATGCCGTAGAGCAGCGCCTCGGCGGTCGGCGGACATCCGGGAACATAGATATCCACCGGCACCACACGATCGCAGCCGCGCACGACCGAATACGAATAATGGTAATAGCCGCCGCCATTGGCACACGAGCCCATGGAGATGACATAGCGCGGCTCGGGCATCTGGTCGTAGACCTTGCGCAATGCCGGCGCCATCTTGTTGGTCAATGTCCCGGCGACGATCATACAGTCAGATTGGCGCGGGCTGGGACGGAAGAACATCCCGAAGCGGTCCATATCGTAGCGCGCCATGGCCACATGCATCATCTCGATGGCACAACAAGCGAGCCCAAAGGTCATGGGCCACATGGAACCGGTGCGCCCCCAGTTTGCCAGCTTGTCCAAGGAGGTGAGCAAGAAGCCCTTGTCCTGCAGTTCGGAGGCGACCCGCGCCATAACATGATCGTCGTCCGCCGTTAGCGGACGCACAACATCGGTCTTGGCCGCGGCCGGAACGGTCATTCCCATTCCAACGCTCCTTTTTTCCATTCGTAGATGAACCCGACCGTCAAAACGCCCAGGAACAGGATCATGGACCAGAAGCCGAACATGCCGATTTTTCCCAGGCTCACCGCCCAGGGAAACAGGAACGCGACCTCAAGGTCGAAGATGATGAAGAGAATTGAGACCAGATAGAATCTGACGTCGAACTTCGATCGCGCGTCGTCAAAAGCCTCGAAGCCGCATTCGTAGGCCGAGGTCTTTTCCGGGTCAGGACGGCTTGGTCCGGCGATCAGGGACGCGATCACGATCACCAGCGCCAAGCCGAAGGCGATCGCAATGAAGATCAGGATCGGAAGATATCCGCGCAGCAGATCCTGCATAGGCGCGCCTTCCTTCCAGGCTATGCCGCCACCCCCCACGGATAGCGACTTTCGAGAACATCATAAGCTTTCAGCGCGATTTAGGCTTGCCGCCTGAAATCGTCCAAAACGGGCAATTGGGTACTGTCTTAGGCCCCACAACCACCACGGTGATGTAAGCGGCGCAGCGGGGCAGAGTCAAGCCAAGTCGTGGCCGACCTAGAACCCAGATCACTTTGACGTGACAAGGTTTTTTGGGGTTTGAGCCGGCGGGCCGTGGGGTTGTGTACCGCGCTGCGGAACAGAGTATCCGGGGCGCGGCTACTGGACCGCTGTTTTGCTGTCCGCGAAGACCGCCGTTGGGTGGAATGGTGGGCGATGACGGGTTCGAACCGCCGACATCCTGCGTGTAAAGCAGGCGCTCTACCAGCTGAGCTAATCGCCCTCTCGCACGTCCTGGAAACCGGATCGCACTACCAGGAGCCTGTTACCTTACCGCGTGCTTGCGGTCCAAAGGAAAACGCCGGACGTGAATGATCCACGACCCGGCGTTCTCGAACCGCATCAATAGCTGTTAACGGTTGACCGCATCCTTGAGCGCCTTGCCCGCCGAAAACTTGGGACGCTTCGACGCCGGAATTTTGATTGTCTCGCCGGTGCGCGGGTTACGTCCTTCAGATGCCGCCCGGGACGCGACCGAGAATGTGCCGAAGCCCACCAACCGCACCTCGGTTCCGCTCCGCAAAGTTGAAGTGATTGCGTCGAGCGTCGCGTCAACGGCCTTCGTGGCATCGGCCTTGTTCAGACCGGCGGTCTCCGCAACGACGGACACCAGATCATTCTTATTCATTTCTAACCCCTTATGAGCGATTTTGGATGGGCGGAGGCCGGCAGAAGGCCGGAGATTAATTGCTGATGGAGACGCCGCGCCGCCAAGATCTTCCCGCGTCGCGCGCGACGGGGAGGATTCTGGCGAGACTTGGGTAGAGCGTCAATGCGGATATCGGCATCGTTCGCGCTTTCCGGAGGTGGGTAGCAAGGATGACACTGCTCTCGTCGCACGGTAAAAATTAACCGCCCGACGAATCGCCATCGTCGCGCACGCGCTGCACGGCCGTTCAACTCCTAATGTGTGACGACGGCCTCGTCGTCCGCTTCACCCTCGGCAGCCTTGGCCTTGGCGGCTTCGATCTCTTCTTCCTCGGGCGAAGCCTTAAGGATCGGCACCAAGGGATTAACCAGCGCGCGTTCAAGAACCTCGTCAACGGTGGTGACCGGGACAATGATCAAGTCACGGCGGACGTTATCGGGGATTTCTTCGAGATCCTTCTCGTTCTCCTTCGGAATCAGCACGGTTTTGATTCCAGCCCGCAGTGCCGCCAGAAGTTTCTCCTTCAATCCGCCGATGGGCAGAACACGGCCACGCAAGGTGATCTCGCCGGTCATGGCGACGTCCTTGCGGACCGGGTTTCCGGTCAGCGCCGAAATGATCGACACACTCATGGCCACGCCGGCCGACGGGCCGTCCTTGGGCGTCGCGCCCTCGGGCACGTGCACGTGGATGTCGTTCTTCTCAAACGTCCTGGTCTTGATTCCGAACACCGAAGCCCTGCTGCGTACAAATGCCCGCGCGGCCTGGATCGATTCCTTCATCACGTCGCCGAGCTGACCGGTCAGCGAGATCGCGCCCTTGCCGGGCATGATCACGGCTTCGATCGAAAGAATATCGCCGCCCACCTCGGTCCACGCCAGACCTGTGGTGATACCGACCATGTCCTCGCGCTCGGCCTCGCCATAGCGGAACTTCTGAATGCCAGCGAACTTTTTCAAGTTACGCTGCGTGATGGCGACTTTCTTCAGCTTGCGGAGAATGATCTCCTTGGTGGCCTTGCGCGACAGGTTCGCCAGTTCGCGTTCAAGATTGCGGACGCCGGCCTCGCGCGTGTAATAGCGGCACAGGTCACGCAATGCATCGTCGCTGATGGTGAACTCGTCTTTCTTCAGTCCGTGAGCTTCCATCTGCTTCTTGATCAGATGGCGCTTGGCGATCGCAACCTTCTCGTCCTCGGTGTAACCCGACAGGCGAATGATCTCCATGCGGTCGAGCAACGGCTGCGGCATGCGCAAGGTGTTCGCCGTGGTGATGAACAGCACGTCGGACAGATCGTAGTCGACCTCCAGATAGTGATCCTGGAAGGTGGAGTTCTGCTCCGGGTCCAGCACCTCAAGCAGGGCCGACGACGGATCGCCGCGCCAATCCGCGCCCAGCTTATCCACCTCGTCGAGGAGGAACAGCGGGTTCGAGGTCTTCGCCTTCTTCATGCCCTGAATGATCTTGCCGGGCATGGAGCCGATGTAAGTGCGGCGGTGGCCGCGGATTTCGGCTTCGTCCCGCACGCCGCCCAATGAAACGCGCACGAAGCTACGTCCCGTGGCAGTCGCAATCGAACGCCCGAGCGAAGTCTTGCCGACGCCCGGCGGTCCAACGAGACACAGGATCGGACCCTTCAGCTTTTTTGTCCGCGCTTGCACGGCCAGATACTCGACGATGCGCTCCTTGACCTTTTCCAGGCCATGGTGGTCGCGGTCGAGCTGAGCCTTAGCCGCACGCAGGTCGATCGTGACCTTCGAGCGCTTCTTCCACGGAATGCCCGTGAGCCAGTCGAGATAATTGCGCACGACGGTCGCTTCCGCCGACATCGGGCTCATGCTCTTGAGCTTCTTGACCTCGGCCAGCGCCTTCTCCCGCGCCTCCTTGGACATGCGCAGCTTCTTGATCTTCTCCTCGTACTCGGAGGCTTCGTCCTTGCCTTCGTCATTTTCGCCCAGCTCGCGCTGGATCGCCTTCATCTGCTCGTTCAGGTAATACTCGCGCTGGGTCTTCTCCATCTGCCGCTTTACACGGCTGCGGATGCGCTTCTCGACCTGCAGCACGCTGATCTCGGATTCCATGAACGCGTAAACGCGCTCAAGGCGCTCGGAGACCGTCTTGACCTCAAGCAGTTCCTGCTTCTCGGCGATCTTCAGCGATAGGTGCGAGGCAACCGTATCCGCCAGCTTCGAGGGGTTGTCGATCTGATTGACCGACACCAAAACCTCTGGCGGAATTTTCTTGTTCAGCTTGATGTATTGCTCGAACTGCGACACGACCGAACGGGCCAGCGCCTCCAGCTCTTTATCTTCTTCTTTGGGCTCGTCGACCAGTTCGGCATAGGCTTCAAAGAACGCTTCGTTGTCCTTGTAACCGCTGATCCGCGCGCGCTGTCCGCCTTCGACCAGCACCTTTACGGTACCGTCGGGCAGCTTCAATAGTTGCAGAACCGTGGACACGGTTCCGAAATCATAGATGTCCTTGGTCGAGGGGTCGTCCTGCGACGCGTCTTTCTGGGCGACGAGCAAAATCTGCTTGTCGTCTGCCATGACGTCTTCAAGCGCGCGAACCGACTTTTCGCGCCCGACAAACAACGGCACGATCATGTGCGGGAAAACGACAATGTCCCGCAGGGGTAAAACCGGGAACGACTGACCTTTCGTAACTTCGACCACTTCTCACCTCTCAACGCATTTTCCGGTCGGACGGAAAACCCACCCGCCACGAAAATGCAACCACCTCACGACCGAAGCATATTCCCATTTCGCCATGATCGGGAACCCGCTCCGGCGGTCAGCCACGGTGACACCGCACCTGCGACCGGCCGATATCCCTCGGACCGATCCCCTATGGCATACCCCGTTATGTCATAAGGAACGAACCGGACGTGTCTCACGTTGCCTCAAGGCGCCAGAAACGCCTCACTTCGTCCGTGCCACTCCACCTAGGGAGGCGGAGCCAGAAATCAAGCCGGCGTGCCCACGTCGCCCCGCCGATCGGCGTAGATGTACAAAGGCTTGGCGCGTCCTTCGGCAACTTCGCCGTTGACCACCACTTCTTCGACACCTTCGAGGCCCGGCAGATCAAACATGGTATCGAGCAGAATGCCTTCCATGATTGACCGCAAGCCGCGGGCGCCGGTCTTCCGGGTGATGGCCTTCCGGGCGACAGCCCGCAACGCATCCTCGTTAAAGGTAAGGTGCACATTCTCCATGTCAAACAACCGCTGGTACTGCTTCGCCAGGGCGTTTTTGGGTCTGGTAAGAATGTCCACGAGGGCCTGTTCGTCCAAATCCTCGAGAGTTGCAAGAATGGGCAGACGCCCGACAAACTCGGGGATCAACCCATACTTCAACAGATCTTCCGGCTCGACTTCGCGCAGGACCTGACCGGTCTGACGTTCGTCCGCCGATTTGATATCCGCGCCAAATCCGATCGACGTGCCCCGCCCGCGCTGGGAAATGATTTTCTCCAAGCCGGCAAAAGCGCCGCCGCAAATAAACAGGATGTTGGTCGTATCCACTTGCAGGAACTCCTGCTGTGGATGTTTGCGCCCACCCTGCGGCGGCACGGATGCAACCGTGCCCTCCATGATCTTCAACAGTGCCTGTTGCACGCCTTCGCCGGAAACATCCCGCGTGATGGACGGGTTGTCGGACTTGCGGCTGATTTTGTCGATCTCGTCGATGTAGACGATGCCACGCTGCGCGCGTTCGACGTTGTAGTCGGCCGACTGCAGCAGCTTCAGGATAATGTTCTCCACATCCTCGCCCACATACCCCGCTTCCGTCAGGGTGGTGGCGTCCGCCATGGTGAACGGCACGTCAAGGATACGGGCCAGGGTCTGCGCAAGCAGGGTCTTGCCGCAGCCCGTCGGGCCGATCAGCAGGATATTGGACTTGGAGATTTCGACTTCGTTGTTCTTCGCCGAAGCCGACAACCTCTTATAATGGTTGTGCACCGCAACAGAAAGCACCCGCTTTGCGTGCTCCTGGCCAATGACATAGTCATCCAGCACCTTGCGAATATCTCGTGGTGTCGGCACCCCTTCCCGCGATTTGACGAGATTGGTTTTATTTTCCTCGCGGATAATGTCCATGCACAACTCGACGCATTCATCACAGATGAATACCGTCGGGCCCGCGATCAGCTTGCGGACCTCATGCTGACTTTTCCCGCAGAAGGAACAGTACAGGGTGTTTTTGGAATCGCCGCTGGACGATTTGGTCATCGCCTTAATCTCCACCGAAACAGACGGATTTCCGCCCTTCTTCGGCTAGGTACTACAACATGTCGTATGTTAACCGAGGCTTTAAGCCCGGCACAACCCGGAACGGACTGGCAATCTATTGTCAAAAGGGTGGTATCCAGATGGCCAATGAATAGCGCCG
Source organism: Rhodospirillaceae bacterium (assembly GCA_004297485.1). Classification (GTDB taxonomy): domain Bacteria; phylum Pseudomonadota; class Alphaproteobacteria; order Rhodospirillales; family Rhodospirillaceae; genus SCTM01. The sequence goes on along the minus strand of SCTM01000004.1, from coordinate 18,045 downwards.
GTTGTCGAGCCAGGCGTCTTCCCTTCGATGAGGACGCCAACAAGTCTACTTAAGATTGTATTTTATGAATACAATCTTAGAGGGTGTGGCCCTCACTCTCCGCGCCCTTCGCCTTGTCGCCGTCCTTCTCGATTTTGGGGCGTTCCTTGACGACGTGATCGATCAGCCCGAAGGTCTTGGCCTCCTCGGAGGTCATGAAGTTGTCCCGATCCATGGCCTTTTCGATGCTCTTCAGGGTCTGGCCGGTGTGGTCGACATAAATCTGATTGAGCCGCGCCCGCAGTGCCAGAATTTCGCGTGCTTGAATTTCGATATCCGCCGCCTGCCCCTGGAAGCCGCCGGAAGGCTGGTGGATCATGATGCGGGAATTGGGCAGGGAATATCTTTTGCCCGCCGTGCCGGCCGTGAGCAGCAGCGAACCCATGGAAGCGGCCTGGCCGATGCACATGGTGGCCACGTCGCAGCGAATGTAGCGCATGGTGTCGTAGATCGCGAGCCCGGACGTCACCACGCCACCCGGCGAGTTGATGTAGAAAGAGATGTCCTTGCCCGGGTTCTCGGACTCAAGGAACAGAAGCTGCGCGCAGATCAGCGACGAGACAGAGTCGTTCACGCCGCCAATAAGAAAAATGATCCGTTCCTTCAGGAGGCGCGAATAGATGTCGTAAGACCGCTCGCCCCGATTGGTCTGTTCGACCACCATGGGGACAAGGTTGTTATTGTAGATCTCGATGGGATCGCGGTCGCGCATAAGTCACCTGGCTGTGGCTGATGACGCTGACCCGAATAGGCCAGCGTCCGTAAGCTTTAAGATAGTCGGGACAAGGATCGGCGCAAGGTGGGTTGCACCGACAGCTCAGCCGACACCGCCGGCTTGCTTCGCCAGTTCCTCAGCGGTCACGGGAAGATCCGTCACGGCCGCCCGGCTAATAATAAAGTCGACAACCTTTTCCTCGAAAATCGGCGCGCGCAGGGACTCCAGGGCGTTGGGATTGCGCTGGTAATATTCCACCACCGCCGATTCCTGACCCGGATAGCGCTGCGCCTCCTCCATGACCGCCTTGCTGAAGTCTTCCGGCAGAACGGTCACGTTGTTCTTTTGGCCGATGTCGGAAAGCAGCAATCCCAGACGAACCCGCCGCTCGGCGATACCGCGGTACTCGGCGCGCAGGTCCTCCTCGGATTTGGCGGCGTCTTCAGCATCGAGTTGGCCGGCCTTCATGGCCTCCTCGATCTGTCGCCAAATTCCGCCGAACTCGGCGTCAACCATGCCCTCGGGCACGGGGAACGAATGACCCTCGGCCAGTCGATCGAGCAATTGACGCTTCGTGTGAAGACGCGATGTCTTCGCGAAGCGGTCCTCCAGGGATTTCCGGCTGTACTGCCGGAGAGCGGACAAATCTTCCATTCCCAACGATTTGGCAAACGCATCGTCAAGCGCCGGTAAGATGCGCTGCTTGATGTCTTTCACCGTCACCTCGAAAACCGCGTCCTTGCCGGCGAGATTGGCATGGTAATCGGTGGGGAACGTGACCTTCACCTCAACCGTCGCCCCCTTCCGAGCACCGATCAATTGATCCTCGAAGCCAGGGATAAAATTGTTAGCGCCGATTTCGATGGTGGCATCCTGAGCCGATCCGCCTTCGAAAACCTCACCGCCGACACGTCCAACAAAATCGCCGATTACCGCATCGCCGGCCGCAGCGGGACGATCCTCACCGACAGCTTCAAGGGTGCCGCGATTCCGGCGGAGATTCTCAATGGCCTTGTCGATCTCGGCGTCCCCCACGGCGACCACGCCGCGCGTGAGGCTAATGCCCGCCAGATCGTTCGGCGTGATTTCAGGGAGGACCTCGAGCTTGATCGCAAATTCGAGATCACTGCCGTCCTCGAAGGTCACCAGTTCGACCTTGGGCTGGGATGCCGGCTTGATCGCTTTCTCGGCCAGCGCCGCCTGGGTGGATTCGTCGATGGTGCGCTCGAGCACTTCGCCGCGGACCGATTGACCGAACCGCTTGCGCAGGAGGTCCATCGGCACTTTACCAGGGCGGAACCCCGGCAAGCGGACCTGTTGACCCACTTCGACCAGCCGCGCCTCGACCCGTTCATGGATCGCCGCCGCAGCGACCACCACATTGAATTCGCGTTTCAAACCCTCGTTGATCTTGTCGATAACTTGCATGAATGGCTCGTTTTCTGAAGTCTGGTTAAAGTTCAAACATAACAGCGATAGCGCGAGGCATACCGCGCTAGCAGTCCGGTGCGGACAGTGGTGCGGGTGAAGGGACTTGAACCCCTACGGCCTTGCGGCCACGAGGACCTAAACCTCGCGTGTCTACCAGTTCCACCACACCCGCTGTCACCAGGATCTGCGCCCGCTTCCAGCTGAAAAGGGGGAACCTTCATCCCGGCCCCGGCCCCGGCGCCGCCACGGCCATCGCTCCATAAAGGACTGCGGTTGATACCCAAGAAGTCCCGCCAGGATCAAGCCCTCATCGGCGCCCCGGCCATGTTTGTCCAAGGTATCAAGACAGGATTGGCACCCTTTGCCAGCCCCGTGGGACTTACAACCCTTGGAGGACCTTGGGAAGAGCTTCGGGCAGGTCCTCGGCAATAAGCCCACGCCCAACCGCTATAGCGGCCGCACCATGGAGCCAAACGCCGGCGGTGGCCGCGGTCCAACCGTCACAGCCCTGGGCCAGGAGGCCCAGGACCAGTCCGGCGAGGACATCACCCGAACCCCCGGTTGCCAACCATGGCGGGCCATTGGCCGCGATTGCCGCCCGACCGTCGGGAGCCGCGACCACGGTATCGGCACCTTTATAAACGATGACCGCGCCCGCACGAGCAGCGGCGGCCCGGGCATGCGCCAATTTACCCCCCGTGACATCCGCCCCGAACAATCGGGAGAACTCGCCGCCATGGGGGGTCATGACCGTGGCCGCGCGCCGCGATGCAACCGCTTCGAAGAGTTCACGAGGTGCTTGCGCGAAACTGGTAAGGGCATCGGCGTCCAACACCACCGCTTTTTCGGTGGCGAGACAGGCGGTCACCATCCGCCGCGTTTCCACACCGACCCCACATCCAGGCCCAATCAGGACGCAGTTGCGCCGAGGGTCTGACAACACATTTTTCAGATCGTCGCCCGGACGGGGTTCGACAAATGCGCCGACTTCCGATCCCGCGTAGATCGGGACCGAGTCCGGCGGCACGGCAAGTGTAAGTAGCCCCGCGCCGACGCGCCGCGCCGCGCGAGCCGCCAAACGCGCCGCGCCGGTCATGGCGCTGCCGCCGATCACGATGCCATGACCGCGCGTGTATTTGTGGTCAGCCCAGCCGGGCTCCGGCAGGTGCCACAGCGCAGGCGTGTTGCGGCATGTCGCCGGTCGAATCCCGCCGAGCACCGACGCCGGAATCCCAATATCGGCGACGATCAATTCGCCGCACAGGGCCCGGCCGGGATAAAGCAGATGCGCCGATTTGGGACGAAAAAAGGTCACGGTCATTGCACATCGGGGCGCACCGTCATCGCCGCCGCCAAGGACTTCGCCGGTGTCACCGCTCACCCCGCTCGGCACATCAATCGCGATGCAGGCAATGCGCTGCTGATTAATGCGCGACACAAGGGTACGTATTTCCGGCGTGAGCGGGCGACTCAATCCCGCCCCGAACAGCGCATCAACCACGAGACCACCGCCGTCCAGCACATGAGGACCAATCGCTATCGATTCGCCGCCGGCTTCGCGCCAGCGCTGCGCGTTCGCGATGGCATCGGATTGCCCGGCACCGGTACCGCAGGCCAACCGCACCGGCCAGCCGGCCTCGTGCAAAAGGCGGGCGACCACATAGCCGTCACCGCCGTTGTTTCCGGGCCCACAGAGAATGGTCACCGCCTGTCGCGACCAGCGCACCATGATGGCCCGCGCCACCGCGGCCCCGGCCGCTTCCATAAGTACGAGACTTGGAATACCAGCGGCGGCCGCGGCATGATCCGCGGCATACATCTCGGCAACCGACAGGACCGCCAACTCCGGCGGTACGAGCGGCGAATCCGCGGATACAATGCCTGACATCCGTGACCTTCAATGAATTGAGGCGCGCTCGGGCCTTTGGCCGGCCAATGGTCCGATTCTAACATTCGCATCCCGGTTCGGCAGGCTATATTGCGAATGTTAGAATCAAACGACCACTAGGAAATTATTGAATCTCGTGGAGCTTTGGATTTGACATTCGCCTCGCAGCCCCACAGCTGCATGGACAGCGAATGTCAAATCCGTTCCACGAGGAACATGCTCCAACGCCACGGGATACGACAGTGAAGATTATCGTGCTGGGAGCCGGCGTGGTCGGGACGACCACGGCATATTTTCTGGCGGAGGCCGGACACACCGTCACGGTCATCGACCGCCAAGCGGCGCCCGCCCAGGAGACCAGCTTCGCCAACGGCGGCCAGATATCTGCCTGCCACGCCAAGCCGTGGGCAAGCCCCGGCATGCCGCTGACGGCCTTGCGCTGGATGTTCGCGCCCGACGCGCCGCTGCTGTTCAAGCCCTGGCGCTGGGACCCCGCGCTATGGCGATGGGCCGCCCGCTTTCTCCGCAACTGCACGGCGGAACGCGCCCGCGTGAATATGGATCGCACGCTGCGTGTCGCGCTCTATAGCCGCTCGGTCTTGAAGGCCCTTCGTCAACGCACCAACCTGCAATACCAACAGCGCACCGAAGGCATTCTGCATATTTACCGCACACCGGAGGAGTTCGCGGAGGGCCGGGAAACCGCCACGCAGCTCATGGCCATGGGCTTGCCTCAGGAAATCCTGTCCGCGTCAGCATGCGCGGCGCGCGAACCGGCCGTCGCCGAAATCGCGGATCTTGCCGGCGGTCTGTTCAGTCCCCAGGACGAAAGCGGCGACGCCCATGCCTTTACCCTCGCCCTCGCGGAGCTGGCCAGCGCCAAAGGTGTTGTTTTCCGCTTCAACGAGCGCGTCATCAAGCTCAAGGCCGGGCGCGGTGTAATCACCGGGATCGTCACCGATCGCGGTGACTATGCCCCCGATGCCGTGGTCATGGCGCTGGGAAGCTATTCGCCCTTGCTCGCGCGCGATCTCGATCTCGCTTTGCCGATCTATCCGGCGAAGGGATATTCGATCACGGTGGAAATCGAGGATACTGCCGCGGCGCCAACCGTAAGCGTCACCGACGAAACGCGTTTCATGGTGTTCTCGCGCCTTGGCAACACCCTTCGCGTCGCGGGCACAGCTGAACTGGCGGGATGGAATACAACGCTCGACCCGACACGGGTCGAGCCGTTGATCCGCAATGCCAAGACTCTATTTCCCAAAGCCTCGTCCTACACGTCGGTCAATCCGTGGTGCGGCCTGCGCCCCGCGACACCGGATTCCGTGCCCATCATAGGGCGTACGCCGTATGCCAACTTATTTCTGAACACCGGCCACGGCACACTCGGCTGGACCATGGCCTGCGGCTCGGCGCAGCTTATCGGGGATATGATCTCCGGCCGCGCCACGGAGATTGATCTCGCGGGGCTGGGATTGGAGCGGTTCAGCCATTGATGCCGCAGTATCGGGCGACAAATGATCGGGAAGCAGTAGTCGTGAGCGCTGCGATTTGAGCGGCAAATCTCTGGCCGCACCATACGTGGTCGATCGTTCCGGCTACCCGCTTGGCCGGGAAGGCATTGGGCAGGCTCAAATGCTGGCCTGTTGCCGCCCATAGCGGGCGGGCGGCATTCCGACATGCCGGGCGAAGGCAACGCTGAAGGCGCTTGCCGAACTGTATCCGACATACTCTGCGACCTCAGTGATGCTCCCCTCGTTTCGCCGCAACCGACCTTTCGCCAGAGCCATACGCCAAGCGAGCAGGTATTCCATCGGCGCGAGGCCCACCGTCCGGTTGAAGCGGTCGAAGAACGCCGAACGCGAGAGCGCGGCCTCCTTCGCGAGTTGCGCAACGGTCCAGGGCCGTGTCGGGGTTTCATGCATGCGGCGGAGAGCGACCGCGATATGCCGGTCGGCGAGGCCGCGGACCAGCCCCTGCGAGACAGCCGCGGTCTCCGACGAACGGAAGGCCTCGATGAGCAAGACTTCCAACAACCGCGCGAGGATCACCTCCCGGCCAAGCCGTTCATCGCGGGCCTCGTCGGCAACCAGACCCACCAGCGTAGCCAGCCGGGACTCGCCACGCACATGAACGATCTGCGGGAGCAGCGACACGAGCATCGCCGCGTCCGGCGAGCCGAACTCGCAATAGCCCACCAGGAGCCGGACATCGGGCGTGAGATCGGCCGGACCCAACCGAAACTCGCCGCGTCCAATTTCAACAGGGATATTCTCGATGTCGTCCGGCGGTGGCTCGAGACTGGACATGGCGAAGTCGTATGCGGACGGAACCAGGACGAAATCGCCGTCATGTAGGGGCATCGGTTCCCGGCCCGGAATCGTCAGGCAAGCGGATCCGCCCAACACGACGCAATAGAACGGCCGGCCCGCCTCCACCCGGCGAACGCGCCAGCCGCCTACACAGCTGACGGTCTTTGAGAACGACGCGCTGGGTTGAAGCAGCGCCACCACCTCTGTGAGCGGATCCACCAAATCCGGACTCCTGCGAACGCGTTCTGGACTTCACATTATATGCAGTTCTGGCACCGACGCCTATTGTGAACTCACGCTCATCACGCAGGAGAGTTCACATGAAGTCCATTCTGATCACCGGTTGCTCGTCCGGCTTCGGCCTGGAGATTGCGAAACATTTTCTCGACCGGGACTGGGCTGTCATCGCCACCATGCGTTCGCCGAGAGCTGACGTTCTGCCCCCATCGGACCGTCTGCACGTTGTTTCCCTAGACGTCACAGATGCAAACAGCATCCGGCGCGCAGTGGAAGCCGCCGGCCCGATCGACGTCCTGGTCAACAACGCCGGCGTCGGTCTGCTGAACGCGCTCGAAGGTGTGCCGATGGAAACGGCGCGTGGCGTGTTCGAGACGAACACGCTCGGCGTCATCGCCATGACCCAGGCCGTGCTCCCCGAGATGCGGAAGCGAATGGGCGGGACGATCATCAATGTTTCGTCCAGCACGACCTTGAAGCCGCTTCCTCTGCTTTCGGTCTACACGGCCAGCAAGGCTGCAGTAAACGCGTTCACCGAGTCGCTCTCGCTGGAACTCGCGCCGTTCAACATCGGCGTCCATCTGGTGGTGCCGGGAAGAGCGCCCGGAACACCATTCTCGGAGAACGCTCGGCGGGAACGCATGAACGGCGGCGTGCCTGAAGCCTACAAAGACTTCGCGCAGGGCGTCTTTGGGAAAATGCAAGACACCTCGGCTATCACCCGGCCGATGGACGTCGCTGAAGCGGTTTGGCGCGCGGCGACCGATCCGACCTGCCCACTTCGGCTAGCCGCCGGAGCGGACGCCCTGGCCCTGGTTGGGCGCGAATAGGTCGCCCACTAACGTTGCAACCAGTGGCCACAATCCGGCCCCACGAAGGACACCATCATGTACGACCAAACCAATTCCGCGAAGAGCGCGTGGCGCGAGGCTAATTCTGTCAGAACCGCTTGGGACCATGCCTTGATTGGCAGGGCGGGGGATCTGCCGGTGAGCGAGCCGACACCGGTCATGTCCGTATCGCCCGTGGTGCTGCCTGCGCCCGGGCGCCTCTTGGACCTCAGACTGCGGGTATCCGCCCCGATCGTCGGCCGCGAGCTCCCCATCATTCTGCTTTCTCATGGCCACGGGCTCTCCAATCACCTTTCGTCGCTCAACGGCAACGCTCCGCTCGCAGAGTTTTGGGCCGCTCACGGGTTCGTCGTGATCCAGCCGACTCATCTGGATTCAAAGACGTTGAACCTGGGGCCTGAGGCGGCTGGGGCGCCTTTGTTCTGGCGGTCGCGGGTCGAGGACATGAAGCGCATTCTCGACAACCTTGGTGCGCTTGAGGCCGCCGTTCCTGGCCTCCAAGGCCGCCTGGATCCAAGCCGGGTGGCTATCGCGGGGCTTTCGCTGGGCGGGCATACAGCCAGTATGTTGCTCGGCGCGCGCCTTACAGATCCGGATGATGGAAGCATCGTGGCGTTGGCCGAGCCACGGATTAAGGCGGGCGTGCTCCTGTCCGCGCCCGGCGACGGCGCGGACGGCGCCGATCTCAGCGCCTTCGCCAACGAACACTTCTCCTTCTTCCGCAGTCCAAGCTTCAAGGAGATGACAACTCCGGCTCTGGTCGTCGCTGGAGATGCGGATGTCTCGCCCCATTTGACCACGCGAGGCGCCGACTGGCATGCCGATCCCTATCGGCTGAGTTCGGGGCCGAAGTGCTTGCTGACCCTCTTTGGCGGCGAGCACCTGCTAGGCGGTGTTTCGGGCTACGATGCCGGCGAAACCACGGACGAAAGCCCTGAACGGGTTGCGGCAGTCCAGCGCCTTACCTGGGCATACCTCCGCAGCGCGCTCTATCCGGAGGAGCGCACCTGGGCCGAAGCCTGCGTCGCCTTGAGTAAGATAAGCGGATTAGGTCAAGTGGAGTGCAAGTGACGGCCCCAAGTCCCGCCTGGCGCGCCCCTCGCCGCGCCAGGGCCGAGCGATGAATATTTCCATTCGCCCAGTTCAGCAGCAGGACGAAGCTGCGTGGCGCCGCCTTTGGACACAGTACCTCGCGTTCTACCGCAAGGCGCTCCCCGAAACGGGCCGAGCCGCTGATCCGCAATGCTAAGACTCTATTTCCCAAAGCCTCGGCCTGGAGCGCTTCTCATCCTAGTCTGGCCACGATTCTTCACACGCTCAGAACAGGAGCGCCCGTCCCATACCCGCAATCACAACCATCCACCGGCTTGACCAGATGCGCCACCAGCGGCGAGCCCTCGGTTTGTGGCTCGCTCGGTTCCCAGCGAAACACGGCGCCGCATTTGGCGCAGGTCTGCGATTGAGGCGCGGACGGTGCCAGAAGCCCCCCCGGACGCCGCGAAACCGAATTTTTACCTGTCATGCCGATCCTCCATGAATCCCGCGCTCAAGCGGCAAATACGGCGCGCAGTTTGGCCGCGATTTGCTGGCGGCGAAACGGCTTGCTGATGAAATGCACTCCCGGTTCGAGACCACCGTCTTGTGCCATCGCGTTCTCCGTATATCCGGACATATAAAGTACAGGCATGGTCGGTCGAAGCAGCTTGATCTGTTCGGCCACACGATATCCGTTGATGCCACCGGCGAGAATGATATCGGTCAGCAGCAGATCAGCTTGAATACCGCTCTTGATCATTCCGAGCACTTCCGCACCGGTTGCGCACGGCATGACCTCGTAGCCAAGAGATGACAGCGTTTCAGCCAAGTGTCCCCGCACCAGTTCATCATCCTCGACCAGCAGAATTCGCTCATGACCGGGCGGAGAGTTATCCTGCTCCAGATGCGCACCACTCGCGTTCTCGGCCGCCGGAACTCTGGGCAAGTACATCCGCACCGTCGTTCCCTGCCCCGAAGTGCTGGTGATACGCACGTACCCGCCAGACTGACGCACGAAGCCGTAGACCATGCTAAGGCCGAGACCCGATCCCTGCCCGATCGGCTTTGTCGTGAAAAATGGATCGAACGCGCGCTGCAGGACGTCGGCCGACATGCCCGTTCCCGTATCAGTCACCACGACGACGATGTACTCGCCCGCCAGAATCTGGTCGTAGGATTGCACCTCGGAATTGAGATGACCATTTTTAGTCTCGATGCGCAGGGTGCCTCCCTCCGGCATCGCGTCGCGTGCATTGAGAGCCAGATTCAAAATAGCATTTTCCATTTGCACGGGATCAATGTTGGCTTGCCAGAGGCCCTCCGCGCGTTTGATCACAATTCGGATATTCGCGCCGATCGTCCGGGTCAGCAGGTCTTCAAGCCCCAAGATCAAGCCATTGACATCGACCGGCTCAGGGGCGAGTGCCTGACGTCGCGCGAACGCCAGAAGGCGGGCGACAAGCGTCGCGCCGCGTAGCGCCGAATCACGCACGGATTCTGCGATCCGTTGGAGATGTTCATCACCGGCTAACGCGTCCACAAGCGTGTCCGCGCTGCCCAGAACCACGGTCAACAGATTGTTGAAGTCATGGGCCATGCCCCCGGTCAGCTGGCCGATCGCCTCCATCTTCTGCGCCTGACGCAGCTTAGACTCGGTCTCGATGCGTTGGGTAATGTCACGATTATAGACCGTGATTCCGTCCTTGGTTGGAAAGGCCCGCACTTCGGACCACCGCTTAGTGCCTAGGGCATCATTCTCGAATTCAAACTCGACGGGGACCTGTTGAGAAAAGCACCGCGTGAATTTTTCTTGAATAACGGTGCCCCGAAGCCGAGGAAACAAATCCCACAGGTTCTTCCCGAGCACTTGATCTCGCGGCACCGACAATAAACGCTCCGCGTTTTCGTTGAGAAACGTGATGCAGCCATCACGATCGAGTGCGTAGACGCCTTCAGACATGGTCGCGAACACCCGCTCGATCGCGCGGCGCGCTTCGGCTTCGTCGTCCTTCGCGCGTTCGGCCTGAACGGCGAGGTCCTTCGTCTGTTCGAACAATTCGAGATTCTCGATCGCAACCGTCACCACGTGCGCCAGTTGTGTAAGAACCGCCATGTCCTGTTGGTTAAATGCCGGTCTGTCGGGACGAGAGACGTCGATGGAGCCGATCACAAGTCCGGCTTTGCTCCGCATGTGTACGGAGATGTTATGGGGCTCGAAACTGCCGCCCCCCTTTGCGTCCTGCATCGATAACCGCAGCACGGCGTGGCTTCCCGGAATCAGGTACTGGATGACGCGGTTGACGCTGTCGGCGAGCGCCTGCCGATGGTGCACCATGGCAATCTCCGCCGAAGCCTCCGCAAGGCAGTTGAGCCGGGCGATGGTCAGCTCCTTGTCCGACTTCTGACTGGACAATAGGCGATTGGCGGCAACGGCGAGCAAAAGGACGGTGACAATCAATGCGGTTGCCGCCGCCGACTCCATGACGGTGCTGCGATACCACCCGGCCAGAACATCATCGACAGCCAGGCCGACACTGACGAATACGTTGACCTCTGGAACGTCACGGTAGGCGACGATGCGATTGACGCCGTCAAAGGGACTCTTGGCGTAAAGCTGTCCGCCTCCGGGATTGCCGAGGTGTGCCTTGAACACATCGGTTTTGACGACTGAGTCGCCAAACACATCAGCCCGGACAGGATGACGCAGAATCAGTATGCCGTCTCGTCGCGCCACGCCGATCGAACCGTGTGGACCAATATTGAGGCGACTATAAAAGTTCTCGAAATAGGCCAACGCAAACACGGCTTGAATAGTGCCGAGGAATTGTCCGCTATCGGATTCAAGCGCACGGGACAATGTCATGATATATTGGCCCTTCGCCGGACCGGCGGAGGCAACAAAAGGCGGCGAGATGGTTACTCCAGACGCCATGCGATCCCGCTCCGCGACCAATGCCGGATGCGTCGAAAGGTCGGTCTGCTGCGGATCGCGTGTATTTGAACTCGCAATGAGGCGGCCATCGGGGTCTAAGACGACGATGGCGACCACCCCTTGCAACAACTCTTGACGATGGCGAAGAACGATATTGGCTTTATCTCGCTTCGTTGGATTTATGAAGTCGTCTCTAAATTCCGGGCTCGTGAGCGATTGCAGGACCAGATCCACGGCGAGAAACGACTGGCGCGTATACTGGGCAAGGTTTTCCGCAAGATTCTGTGTATCGTGAAAACCATCTTCGAGCGTCGCGTCGCGGCTGCGCTCGATCTGAAATGCAATCAGCAAGGCTACACCGGCAGCGAACAAGGCGCTCAGCACGATCAGCATATATCTGACGTCGGCCAGTTTATTCACGGGGGGCTGGTGCCTTGTCCGGAATGAAGCCACAGGAAACGTTGGAACGTCTAATGTAACCAAAATGTGGGATAACCCCAATCCTCTTGGATGAATCCAAGCTTGCGACAACGCGGAACTGGAACATGGTACTCGGCTTCGATTTTCTGGGGCTCGGCAGCAAACGCCGCACCGCACTCAAGGGCTTCGATCAAGCCCTGACCGCGCTTGAGGTCAATCCCGCCTATATCGACGACGGGATGCGATACCTCGTCTACAAATGGGCTGAGGACGAGGAATCTGCCCTGCCCGCCCCCGATCCGGCCGTCATCGACCGGCGCCTTGGCGATGCTGCCGTCCTCATTTCCTATTGCGTGCTGGGACCGGCGGAAACAGAGGCGATTTGGGGCAGCGCCGTGCGCATCGAGCGTCACACCCGTTTTGAAGCCGCCCTCGTTTCCGGCAACGATGAAGATTTCGATGTCCGCCTTATAAAATTGATCCTCACAAAAGGCGTCGCTGCACCGGACATAAGCGCAGTCGCCCATCTCGCGTGAGCTGATCAGCTTTTGGCGCCGGTGAGCTTGCGTTCACGCAGCCGCGCGCGACTGCCAAACGATAGTGCGACGCACTCCACAGCTAGAGCTCCGTCCTTCCCCGGCTTCGGCATCCCCATCACCACCGACGGCGTTTCGGCGTAAAGCCGATACACGATTTGTGGAAGCCAGACCTCCTGGCTCGGCGCCATCGCCCCGGCTTTCGCATAAGTAGCAGCGTTATCAAAAAAGTGGGCAGGCCCACCGCCGTACGCCGGTTTGCCGACCACGACGGCCAGCGGATACCCGGGGTGATCAAGGTACTCGGGTGCATCGCGTATAACGATCCCGTCGTCGCCATGACGGCGCTCGATGGTCAATACCCGCGGAACATTTCCGCTCTCGATCTCGCCGCGAAACTTCTCCCGTGCCGCCGCCGCCACAATCCAGCGGATATTCTCGCGGAAGAATTCCCGCGCATGGGGTTTCGCGAAATAGCGCCAGAGAAAATCGTACGCCAACGTTCGCCGCTGTTCCGGATCATGGGCATCGGTGCCGGAATAATGAACCGCCGGCAGCAGAAAATGATCGGCTGCGAGATTGAAATCACCTTCCGACAAGTAGGTGAAACCAAATCCGCTTTCACCCTTAACCCTGACCAGGATCGCATCGGGATGCCGCCGCTGTCGTTCCCCCACCCTAAATTCCCTTCATGTTCGGTTTGTCCGGGCAACCTTATTCAACGGCCGGCGTTGATCATCTCGTGGGCGGCCACACAACATATGGTAGCCGAAATGAATGTCTCCGGCCAATTTTCACTGACACCCGCCTGTACCACGGCGCAGGCGGTGGAGGGCTTCCTCGCCGCGATTCGTCGGGCCTCGTTTCGCAGTTTTCCTGCCTGGATGGGGATATTGAAGGAAGGGATCGAGGACTGTCCCCTTGACTATGATACCCACCGGGCCGTCTTCGACATGCATCCTTTGGATGATTTCTACTTCGCAGGTGCAACCGGCCTGGAAGCCACCCGAATCCGCAGCCTGTTTGAGCCAAACCAGGCGAACGAACTCCTCAGCGCGATTGCCGAGCGTGTCGATTCGGTCAGCGGGCGTTCCGACAGGCTGGTGTCGGACATGATATTCACGATCGTCAGCCGGATCGACGTGACGGCGACCGACAGCCAGCAACAGCCACATGATCAGGTCGTCGCAATCATTCTGCACCGGATGGGCATCCCGGCGGCGGCGGCGACCCGCCATCTGATGTCGGACCTGCATTTTCGCCATCAGCTCGGCCAGCCGCTGGCCCTCGATATCCCAAAGTGGTGGCCCGCGTTTTCCGCTAAATTCACACTCACGGACCCGCCGCCGGAATCGCCCCCTGCTGAGCCGCAGGTATCATTCATGTCCATTCCCGAAAGTAAGCCGCCCGCCCCCACGCGCCGCCGCAGCATTGCGCGCCGATTCATCTGATACACGGCAACGCATCTCGAATTGCGATCGCGCTCAATTGGATTACCCTAGAGCGTGGTTCAATGCAGATGCTGAACATCTTTTCCGCGAAAGCGAAACGAGATGGCAGGCGCAAAAAGGAATCCGTATGACGCGGCTTGCTGACTATCAAAACCGATTCAAATTTATCCGTTTCCGGCGCGAAGACGGCATCCTCGAAATGGCGATTCACCGCGATGGCGGGACCGCCCTGTGGGATTTCGGCGAAACCGGAATCCATAAGGAACTCGGCGACGCGTTTTACGAAGTTGCTCACGACCGCGACAACAAGGTGGTCATCTTCACCGGCACCGGCGACACTTTTCTGGATTCTCTAGACTACGGCGACCCTACCGGTTCCATAGCGCTGACACCGCAATTCGCGGATCGCCTTTACAAAGAGGGCAAGGATCTCCTTCATAATTTGCTCGACGTCGAAGTGCCGGTAATCGCCGCCATCAACGGCAATGCGTATATTCATTCCGAATTGCCGGTGATGGCGGATATCGTCATCATGGCCGATCATGCGCGCATCGCCGACAAAGTACATTTTCAGGGTGGTGCCGTACCCGGTGACGGCGTGCATGTGATCTGGCCTATGTTGCTCGGCCCCAATCGCGGACGTTATTTTCTGATCACCGGCCAGGAGCTGGATGCCCAGGAAGCCCTGCGCCTCGGTGTCGTCGGCGAGGTCCTTCCCGGCGACAAGCTTATGAAGCGGGCTTGGGATTTGGCCCGGGACATCATGCAAAAACCGGAACTGGTGCGACGCTACACGCGCGTCGCCCTGACGCAGCATCTCAAACGTCGCCTGCTTGACGATTTGGGATACGGTCTCATGGTGGAAAGCTTGGCCATGATGTCCGCAGGTAAGGATTGATCGTGCGATGGGCGGGTTTGCTTACGAAAGCGGCGCGCTTACGGACGAATCACGATCTCGATTCTCATGGGCTCTTGACCTGCCGGGCACACGAACGCCAGTGGCGTTCGCGCGTGTTGGGCGGCGTCAAGGGCAATGATCACCCAAACCGCATTCGGATCATCCGCCATTGCCACGTCCTGCCGGGAGAGGCCGGTAATGCCGTTGGGATGGGAATGATAGTGCCCAATAACCCGCTCGCCGGTTCCCCGTAGGCGCCGCAACAGATCAAAGTGCACTTGTGGGTCGATCGTGAATTGACGCTGGGGATCGGTGGCGATATTGGCGGCGTTCACAACTTGGGTCAGTGTCAGAGATGCCTCGCCCGTTCCTGCCAGCAGACCGCAACACTCGGCCGGATAGGCATTCTCGGCCGCCGCCCGGAGGCTGGCATCCTGAGCCCTTGAAAGAACAAGTTGCGACGGAGACGTGGTATTCATCGTAATCTGCGGTATTCGGGCGGCGAAAGATGTCGCATGGTCGCCCGGCGGTAAGAGTTCAGCAAGCGTCATGACACGAACGACAGACACGCCACATCATTTGACTGTCCCGCCGGAAGGAGCAGGCACGCGCCTGGATAAATGGCTTACCGACGCCATGCCGCCGCTATCGCGCGCACGTATTCAAGCGTTAATTGAAGGTAGCGCGGTGACCTGCGACGGCAAACCCATCCGTGATGCGGCGCGCAAGGTTAAGCCCGGTGATCGCTTCACCGTGCGGATACCGCCGCCGGTTGCCGCGACACCGCTCCCCCAATCGATCGTTCTCGATATCGTCTACGAAGACGAATCTCTGATCGTCGTCAACAAGCGCGCCGGACTCGTCGTCCATCCAGCCGCGGGGAATCCCGACCGTACCCTCGTCAACGCGCTGCTGGCCCATTGCGGAGAAAGCCTGCGTGGAATCGGCGGCGTCGCGCGGCCTGGAATTGTTCACCGCCTGGACAAGGACACCAGCGGGTTGCTGGTGGCGGCAAAAACGGAAACCGCCCATACGCACTTGGCGCGCCAGTTTGCCGCACATACCATAGAGCGCCGCTATGATGCGCTTGTGTGGGGCGTGCCGAAACCGCCCTCCGGGACGATTGTCGGCGATATCGGCCGCAGTCCGCACAACCGCAAGAAGATGGCGGTGGTCAAACGCGGCGGCCGCGCCGCGGAGACCGGTTACGTGACGATTGCGACCTTCGGCGCCCTCGCCGCCCATGTACAATGCCGCCTGAAGACCGGACGCACCCATCAGATTCGTGTCCACATGGCCGCGCGCGGGCATCCGCTGATCGGCGATCCGGTTTATGGAAGTGGACGCAAGGCACCAGGACGTACCGATCCGGTGCTTGCAAAAGCATTATCCGCGTTCGGACGACAAGCTTTGCATGCCGCAGTTCTTGGGTTCGCGCACCCGGTGACCGGCAAGGCCTTGCGTTTTGAGCGCGATCCGCCGGATGACTTTACCGCACTGGTGCAACAGCTCCGTGGCCGGCTCTAAGCGCTACTTCGACTTGGCCGGAGCTGACCCGGCGGGGGAGCCGCCGGCATGGGCCTGACCGGCAGGCTCATAGCTCGCCTCCACATCCGGTCCCCAGACCTGAACCAGTTCGCGCTCCTTGGCGCGCAGCGTCGTAATCTGACGGCCCGCCGTCGCGGCGATGAAGGAGTTTACGATACCCGGCGTTATCGCATAAATTGCCCAGCCCACGGCAGCAGCGGAATAAAATACGGCCCAGGCGAGAACACTGGTAATCGTGCCCACTGCATTGGCGACCGTGTGCCCCTTGAACCACAGGTCCGTGAGATACGGCGCCGCGCCGGCGAGATTAAGGGCCCCCACCGTCACGCCACCATAGTACCCGTTCTTGCGCTCCATGATAAACGCGACGGCCGTCGGTACGAGCGCCACGGCGAGCACGATGACCGTCGGCACGATCATTGCGCCGATGGCGACGGTAAGAAGCAAATAAAGGGCGACGTTCGATTTTTTCTTCATGGGAGTCTCAAAGTATTTTTCCCAGGACACAGCCGAGGTAGGTCAGGGCCATGACGATGACGGCGAACACGGCGCCGGACTGACGGCCGAGCCGCGTGGCACCTTCCTGGCGGTCGCTCTGACCATGTTCCAGGTCGTAAATCTCCTTGTCGGCAGCGGCGAATTCTGTTTTTGCCCACGCAAACCCTTCGGCATCCTTTTGGCGCTCTTCCGGATTGTCCAGATAGTTATAGAACTCGGCTAGATTGCCCTTGCGCACGAATTTTGGAATCTCCTTCTCCAACTCACGGCGCTTGTCGCGGTTTTGATAGCTGTTGATCACAGGCCCCATGAGGGCACCGACCCAGCTTGTGAGACCGTACAGAGCCTCGGGACCAAGACGCCATTGCACGATCGCGAGAACGCTGAGCATTCCGATGGTGGCGCGTTCGGGCCTCTGGTCATTCATGGAATCGATCTGCACGCTCGTGCCCTTGGCATAGCGCGCGCGCAGGAACGCTGCGACGTGGCGATCGATCGGCCACATCTTCGTATTGGTCGACTTGGCCGCCACATCAAGCGCCGGCAGGAGGCCCTTGACCTCCATGACGTACTGACTTGCGACAAGCGGACTCATGCAATACAGCCATTCGTTAAGCTCGTAGGCGCACCGCTCGATGCCGGCACCCATGGCAGGGTCCTTGAGAAAATTCTTCAGATCCTTGAACACCGCCTCGAACTGCTGATGATCGGCGCCGGCTTTTGGCTGCGCGACGATGTAGTGGCGCCACAACTCCCTATTGATGAAGTCCGCGAACGGGCCGACCTGTTCCTTGCGCAAAAGCGCGACCGCAAGCGCCGAACCGTAACCGTCGAGATTGACGCTCAAACCGCGCAACCTTATGGGCGCACGGGGATCGAGAATCATGAGAACGCGGGCAATGAGAATGTCCTGCGCCTCGCCTTTCTGGCCCGGCATGGCATTGGTATTCTTGATTGCCGTGGCCACCAAATCAGCCATCCCGTTCTGCTCGAACTGGCGCCGCAACCAAATCTCGAGCGTACCGTCGGTGATGATGCTTGAGGCTTTCTCCCAGTTTGTATAAAGCGCGTAGCTCAGCGGCCGGATGGAGTTGAATTCCTGATCGCCGATGCGGATCGCGCGGCGTGCCTGTCCTTCCGCCTTGGCCTGGATCGGCGTCAGTCGCTTTCCAGCGAGCCAAAGATCGATATTCTCCGCTTTCCAGCGCTGCTCCGGATCGTCGGCCAAGAGCCCGCGCAGACATTCGAGCA
>SCTM01000151.1 GCA_004297485.1 Rhodospirillaceae bacterium | reverse complement strand
GCTATTTTTTAACCAGTTTAGGGCATCACGGGTTTTCATCTGACCCGTGGCCGGGCAGAATTGCCCGGCCCGCCGGTCTTGTCGCTGCCAGAACTCGAAACGGAGCTGCCGTGAGCCGTCCGCTTGTGATCGCCATTATCGGGGTTCTCATCGTTGCCGGGGCTCTGGTGCTCAATTATTCGCTCCAGCAGCCGGGCGGATTTGGCCATGGGCTATCCACCGGGCCGGTCGCCCCTGGCGGTCCCAGCTTCGACGTGGTCCGGATCGATCCCCGGGGCGACATGGTCATGGCCGGACGGGCCGATCCCGGCGCCACGGTCTTTATCCTGGACGGCGACAAGGAAATCGGGCGCGTCCAGGCCGACTCCCATGGTGAGTGGCTTTATGTCCCCAATCAGCCGGTCGCGCCCGGAACGCGCCAATTCTCATTGAAGTCCAAGAGTCCCAGCGGCAAGGAGATGCTCTCGCAGAAAGTCGTCGTCATGGCGGTTCCCGAGCACAACGGCGAGGTGTTGATCGTCGAGCAGTCGCGCGGCGGCGGTCACAGCCGGGTGATGCAGGGACCCAATGCGGCGCCGGGCATGGCGGCGCTTTCGGTTGATGCCGTCGACTACGATGCCATGGGCAAGTTCACGGTCAGCGGCAAGGCCGACGCGGGCGGTACCGTGCTGTTGTATCTGGATAACGCACTCGTTGGAAAAGTGGCGGCAAACGAGGCCGGTGCGTGGAACATGGAACCGACCGCACGCATGAGTCCCGGCAATCACAGTCTGCGCGCCGATCAGCTGGGCGCCAACAACAACGTGCTCGCGCGGATCGAAATGCCCTTCACCCTCGATCCCGCCCAGGCCCAGCTGGCGCCCGGCGAAGTGACCATTATTAAAGGCAACAGCCTGTGGCGCATCGCCCGCCGAGTTTATGGCGAGGGCATCCAATACACCGTGATCTTTGAGGCCAACCGGGACCATATCAAGAACCCGGACCTGATCTACCCCGGCCAGGTGTTTAACCTGCCGCGTAAAGGTGCCGAGAAGCAGGGCGCCGGCAAGTAGGCCCAACGTGGCCTTATTCGTGACGCCGCTGCCCAACCCTGACCGCCGGCCGGTTTGGTGCTATGACGAGTGGTCCGATTCTAACGTTCGCATCCTGCTTCGGCCGGGTGCCTTGCGAATGGTAGAATCACAGAGATGATCTTGTTGCCATAAGCGCCTGGAGGGCCTGTGTCCGATACCGAAATGAAGTCGACATCCATTTCCTGGCGTGACTATTTGCTGCCGCCGCTGCATCCGGAGGGGCCGGGCTTTGTCGCGATCTTCCTGGTGGCGACCTTGGTCCTCTATTGGATGTACACGCCCCTGGGAGTGATCGGCCTCGGCCTGACGGTCTGGTGCTTTTACTTCTTCCGCGATCCCGATCGGGTCACGCCGCTGCGGCCCGGCCTTGTGGTCAGCCCCGCCGATGGCGTGGTTCAGATGATCGGTCCCGTCGTGCCACCGGCTGAACTCGGTATGGACCCTGCGCCGGTGACGCGGATTTCCGTTTTCATGAGCGTGTTCGATTGTCACGTCAACCGTACGCCCACCGCCGGCACGGTCATCAAGGAAGACTACATTCCCGGCAAGTTCCTCAACGCCACCCTCGACAAGGCCAGCGCCGACAACGAACGCCAGGCCGTGCACTTCCGCACCGACGACGGCAAGAATCTGGCCGTGGTGCAGATCGCCGGATTGGTCGCGCGCCGCATCCGTTGCGATATCCGCGCCGGGCAGAAACTTGTCACCGGTCAGCGCTTCGGCATGATTCGCTTCGGCAGTCGGGTCGATGTCTATCTTCCGCCCGGCGTCGTGCCGCAGGTATGCGTCGGACAGCATGCCATTGCCGGTGAAACCGTGCTCGCCGATATGAGCAGCACGGAACCGGCGCGCGAGGGCGAGGTACGCTGATCATGTCGCCGGACGGGCACCCTTCGGGAGATACCCCCACGCCACGCCGCGTTTTCCGTGCGGCCGGCCGTGCTCGCCGGCTGCGGATCGAGACCCTGTCGTTCAATCGGCTCATTCCCAACATGCTCACGCTGCTGGCGTTGTGCGCGGGGCTCAGTGCCGTGCGCTATGCCATTGGCGAGCATTGGGACCGGGCGGTGATCGCCATCGCCGCCGCCGCGTTCCTCGATGGCATCGATGGTCGCATCGCTCGCCTGCTGCGCTCCACCAGCAAGTTCGGGCAGGAACTGGATTCCCTCGCCGACGCCATCAGTTTCGGCGTCGCGCCCGCCATGGTGATGTACTTGTGGTCACTGCAACACGCGGCTCACTTCGGCTGGACACTCAGCCTGTTGTTCGCCGTGTGCTCGGTGCTGCGTCTCGCGCGCTTCAACACCATGGTCGGGCAGGACCTGCCCCATTGGGCGCACAACTATTTCACCGGCATGCCGACCCCGGCCGGCGCGGGCATCGCCATTCTGCCGCTGATCATGTGGTTGTATACCGACCATGACCTATTCCGCGATCCCGTGATCGCGGGCGCCTTCGTGTTGGTGGTGTCCATCCTCATGGTCAGCCGCGTGCCCACGTTCTCCGGCAAACGCATGCGCCTCAAACCCCATTGGGTCGTGCCGCTGATGATTGTCATCGGTCTGACCGGAGCGCTCCTGGTCACGGATACCTGGGCGACCCTGAGCGCATTGGGGATCTTTTATCTCGCCACAATCCCCGTCAGCGTCATGTCGTTCCGCAAGCTCAAGGCGCGGCCGCCGGAACCGGAGGCCGCGATCGAGGAGGAATAGAGGGAGGTCGTCGTCATGATGAAGTCCCAATCGTCTATCCCACATAAGCACGCGGGCGGATGCCATTGCGGCAATATCCGCGTGGTCATCGAATTGCCCAATGCCCCGTCGGAAACGGCGCTGCGGGCCTGCGGCTGTTCCTTCTGCCGCACCCATGGCGTGCGCGTGGTATCCGATTCCAGCGGCGCCTTCAAAATGTGGGCGCAGGATTGGTCGAGCGTCACAAGATACCGTTTCGGCACCGGCACCGCCGATTTCATGCTTTGCACGCGATGCGGTACCTACGTCGCCGCTGTCGCGCAGACATCCTCGGGTCTGAAAGCGGTTGCCAATGTGAACAGTCTCAACGACCGGGCGCTGTTCACGGCCGAGCCGGCGATCATGAATTTCGACGGCGAAACCGTCGAACAACGCCTTGCCCGCCACGCCGCCACCTGGATGCCGGCGATTTTGCATGAGTGATGCCCGGAGCCGGGTTGGAAAAACCAAGGCCCGGCAATGAGTTCGCATTTGTAGTCGCCAAGAGTCCGAATCCCACACCACAGTTGTCTCCGTATGTCGCCGTGATCGCGACGCAATACAGGAGATGACGATGTCGGATTATACAGACCGGCCCTACTGGCTGCCGGATGGCAATAGCTTCGATGTGACCACGCCCTCCCTTCTGGGGAAGCCCTCCGCCGGGATTGGTCTTTTGAGCGGCAATTCGTCGCCTTCGTTGCCGATGCCGTCGTTCGGCAGCGCGCCCTACGGCGCGGGACTGCTGAGCAGCGGCCCGCCGTCCACGCCGCCACAACTTCAGACCCCATCCACGCTGGCGGGCATTCTGAGTCAGGGCGGCCCCGTGCCGTCCCCTGATTTTACGTCGCTGCAATTCGATCCTGGCCCGATGCCGAGTCCCGTGCCGGGACTCCTCGGCCCGTTTGCAGGGCAGGGACAAAGCCCCGGTATGCCGCAGCCTGGACTTCTATCTCTGTCGTCGGGCACGCAGGGTTTTCGCGGATTGCTTGCTTCGGGGTCCAATGATGGGACGTCCGACCCGAACGGACCTCCGTCATATGGCCAGACTGACCCGTCCGCAGGGCCGCAAGCCCCACCACGGACATACTACCCCCGTGACATGACGATCAGTGATGCGGGGATCAATCATATCAGAAATGCGGAGGGCCACAGCCGGAACGCCTACTCGGATGACGCCGGAAATCCGACCAACGGTATCGGACACTTACTTCTGCCGGGAGAGTCAACGGCACCCTGGACCGACGATCATGTTGAAGAACAGTTTCACAATGACCTGAATACCGCACAGCGGGCAGTGCGGTCGCTCGTTCGCGTACCTCTTACTCAGGATCAATTCGATATGCTAACCTCCCTCGCGATTAATGTTGGCCGGGGCGGTATCGCTAAATCAAATATGCTCAAGAATCTCAATGACGGCGATTATGTGGGCGCGGCCACGAACATGCTGACCTTTGATCACGCTAAAGGGCAAATCGATCCTGGATTGACGACACGTCGTCGTCTTGAGGCTGGAAAATTCTTAGGCCCAGACCTAAATCTCCTTCCACAAGACCGGCCCTCGGATTGAGCACGCCAGGTATGATGGTCCGACTCATTATTACGTTTCTGTTGATATTAACGGTGGTTCTGCCGAGAAGTGCGGCGGCATATTTTGAATACTATCCGTTACTGCGCTGTGCCCAGGATAGCAACCAATTCATCATAAGATTTGCGTGGCACGAAGATAACAATCCGCCGGACTTTGAGCCGACCCATTCCGATGTGGAAAATGCGTGGGTAGCTTTGAAACCCGCGACAGCGCGCGCGTGTAAATTGCCGAGCGGCGAAAAAATCGTCATTTCCTGGAATGCATCTCAATCCTTCCCCTATGGTTACGGCGGCGGCAATCCCAATAGTTATTTTTCCTTAAAAATCGGCGGCAAAAATATTTACTACAAGAAAATGTTCTGGGCCGGATACAGAGAACAAAAAATGCGTGTAAGCGCAGTTTCCTACATCGACGGCCAGTTGCGCGAATGTGTTGGCGTAGTCGAAGACGAAAATAACAAAGAGAGTGTCGGCGAACAGGGTGGCGCGAAAGGCAACTCTCCTGAATGCATTGACACATCCTTTCGTTTGAAGGGCGCGGGACTGTCCATTGACGAGCAGCAAGAATTGAAAAAAGATGCAGCGCGCGCCGTGCTGGCGAAAGCCATTACGCCGGCATGCCGCAGATTGCGCGATCAAGAAGAAGCGGCCTTGAAAGAAGATGATTGGCAGCCCGCCTCGTACAAGGAGTTGGGCGACAGTTCATCCGGTCGGCTCTCGGAGATGGACATCGATATCAATAATGATGGCGCGGTCGATCGCGTCTTCCGCATAGGCGGTGCTGTCGGTGACGATAAGTCACGGGACTGCATTACCTGTGGCAATCGCGCGTTTGACGGTAGCTATCTATATGCCTTCACGGGGGTAAAAGAGCACGTAGACGATTTTCTCGACTTCATCCGTATGAACGACGACAAAGCTCCAAGCGGCGAGCCGCATATTGACGCCTTGCAAACTTGGAGTGGTGTTCTCATCAGCCGGGGCCTTGCGGATTCATCGGTGCGATACGTCTACAACGTGCCATTCGTGTCCGATGGGAAAACGTATATTTATTCGTTCGAGACAAACACCGACAAAATCCCGGCGGCTGTCATCAGCAAGATGCGCCCGGACAATACAATCGAAACGTTGTGCAGATTTCCGCGCGCGGCGTAGGCGCTATCTTGGGTCGCAAACGAAGCAATCGCCTGGGTGCCGACGATACTGCATGAGTAAGGAAGGCTGTTCAATCAGCTGTGAACTTTTGCCGTCAACTTAAAATAGGGGACAGACCACGATTATCCGACGATTGTAGAATAGCTGCTTGGGATATTGTGGATAATCGTGGTCTGTCCCCTATTTTGCATTCTCTGACTTTTTGTCGGAAGTTTCATCTTCTGCTAATTGGGGCATTTTTTGCGTGATGTTGCAGGAGCAGATTGGGTTTGGTGGCTAACGCAATTTTCATGAAGTATCGATATAGTACGGCGTTTTACTTAGGTGAAGTGGTGGGAGTTATTGTGATTGCATGCACGATAACTTACGATGTTTCTGTATTGAAAATTCCTAATGCGATGAAATTAAACTATTGGTTCGTGACACTCCTTTGTTTCGTGTCAGCCGCAATATCAACCTACTTCGTTGCAATTGCATTTTATAAGCATTGACCGATTTCTATCGATGAAATCGGCGCAGCAACATATGTTCTTGGCCATCAATTAAAATATATAAAGTAGACTGATGTAATCCAGATTGAGAGGCGACGTTATATAGAACCACAACGAGGCGACGCGCGCTATAAATATACTATATATGGCCAAGATGATCGAATTTGGTTTCGTGATAATTTGGTGAACCTAGAAGAGTTGTTAGACAACATAAATCAATATGCGCATCAGAATGGCATCGAGATTTTTGAGGTCGACGCCGGAATTGATACGCGAAGAAAACTACGAAATACGATCTCAGATCCAACAGAACTGAAAAAACTTCTGCGAGAGGGTCCAAGAACTCGAATCAATTCGCTTTGATGGTGCCGATTACGGTAATGGCGCTGTATCGCTTTAACCACGCCGTGAGCGGCCTGTTCCCGTCGGTTTCCCGCTCTTACTCTTCCCGCCGCTCCTCGGCCGTAACGCAGCTCTCGCGGCTTTCTGCGATGGCGCTTCCGACTCCCGCGCGCCGGTGTCCACGGGCCCATCGTCGGATGTTTCCAGTGGGCCCGAGTTGTCGCCGCCGTATTCCAACTCCAGCATCTCCAAACGTTTGATCTCGTCGCGCAGGCGTGCGGCTTCCTCGAATTCCAGATCGCCCGCCGCCGCGCGCATCTTGGTCTCAAGTCCGATGATGGTGGCGCGCAGATTGTGGCCGAGCAGGTGCGGCTCCTCGGCCAGGCCCCTATCCACCGTCACGCGGTCCTGCTCGTAGACGCTGCCCATGACGTCGCCGATGCGATTGCGGATGGAGGCGGGGGTGATGCCGTTGGCGGCATTGAACGCCTGCTGCTTCTCGCGGCGGCGATTGGTCTCGCCGATGGCGGCTTCCAGTGATCGCGTCATGTGATCGGCATAGAGGATCACGCGGCCGTCCACATTGCGCGCGGCGCGGCCGATGGTTTGAACGAGTGATGTTTGCGAACGCAGAAAGCCTTCCTTGTCCGCGTCGAGAATGGCCACCAGGGCGCACTCGGGAATATCCAGCCCTTCGCGCAACAAGTTGATCCCGACGAGGACATCGAACGCGCCGAGGCGGAGATCGCGGATGATCTCGATGCGTTCCAGGGTCTCGATGTCCGAATGCATGTAACGCACGCGTATGCCGTGCTCGTGGAAGTATTCGGTCAGGTCCTCGGCCATGCGCTTGGTCAACGTTGTCACCAGCACGCGCATGCCCTTGGCGGCCACGGCTTTGCATTCGCCCAGCAGGTCGTCCACCTGCTTGGTGGCCGGGCGGATAATGCACACCGGGTCGATGAGGCCGGTGGGGCGGATCACCTGTTCGGCAAATACGCCCCCCGTGCGCTGCATCTCCCACGGGCCGGGGGTGGCGGACACGAACACCGTCTCGGGCCGCATCTGTTCCCATTCCTCGAACTTCAAGGGCCGGTTGTCCTTGCACGACGGCAGGCGGAAGCCGTAATCCGACAGAGTCGATTTGCGGTTGAAGTCGCCCTTATACATGCCGCCGATCTGCGGCACGGTGACGTGGCTTTCATCGGCGAACAGCAATGCATCCTCTGGCAGATATTCGAATAACGTCGGCGGCGGCTCGCCCGCCTTGCGGCCGGTGAGAAAGCGCGAATAGTTCTCGATGCTCTTGCAGTGGCCGGTGGTCTCCATCATTTCCAGGTCGAACACAGTGCGCTGTTCCAGGCGTTGGGCCTCCAACAGCTTTCCCTGGCTGTTGAATTCCGCCAGGCGCTCCTTCAGTTCGGCCTTGATGCCCTTGATGGCCTGGGACAAAGCCGGGCGCGGCGTCACATAGTGGCTGGACGGATAAACCGTCACGGCCTGCAGGCTCGCGGTTTTCTCGCCGGTGAGGGGATCGAACTCCGTAATGGATTCCACGTCATCGCCGAACAGGGACACGCGCCAGGCCCGGTCTTCGTAGTGGGCGGGGAAAATCTCCACCACGTCGCCGCGCACGCGGAAGGTGCCGCGGGTGAAGGCCACGTCGTTGCGTTTGTACTGCAAGGCGACCAGCTGCTTGAGCAGGTCAGCGCGCGGGAACACAGCGCCTTCCGCGATGGGGAAAGTCATCTGCGCGTACATTTCGGGCGAGCCGATGCCGTAGATGCAGCTCACAGAGGCGACGATGACCACATCGCGCCGTTCCAGGATCGCCCGCGTGGCGGAATGGCGCATGCGGTCGATCTGCTCGTTGATGCTGGAGTCCTTCTCGATATAGGTGTCCGTGCGCGGCACGTAGGCTTCGGGCTGGTAGTAGTCGTAATAGGACACGAAGTACTCGACCGCGTTGTCCGGAAAGAACGACTTCATCTCGCCGTAAAGCTGGGCGGCCAGGGTTTTGTTGGGGGCGAGGATCAGGGCCGGGCGGCGGGAGCGGGCGATAACATGGGCCATGGTGAAGGTCTTGCCCGAGCCGGTGACGCCCAGCAGCACCTGGTCGCGTTCACGGCGCGCCAGACCCTCCAGCAGGTCCTCGATGGCCTTGGGCTGGTCACCCGCCGGGACGTAATCGCTCACCAGCTTAAAGTCCGCCGGCGGACCGGCGGGCGGGCGGGCGTAGGTGGAAAAGGGGACGTCCATGGAAAGCCTCTCGCGAAAGCGGCCTAATGTAAGCGTCTCTCCCACCGACTGCCATCTTCGGACCATTCGGTTCTTGCGAGCATAGGAACGCCCCAATAATACTTAAGTAAATTCTTGACTATTTTCTGCGCGGCGATTACTAAAGCATATGCTTAACCATCAAGGACCTCTCAGCCGCACTTTCCACGCCCTCGCCGATCCGACGCGCATGGCGATCATCGACCGCCTCAGCCGCGGCCCGGCCTCGGTGAGCGAGCTGGCGCGGCCCCTGGAAATGTCCCTCGCGGCGGTCATGCAGCACATCCAGGTCCTGGAACTGAGCGCTCTCGTGCGCTCGGAAAAGCGCGGCCGTGTGCGGACCTGCAGCATCGAGCCCGCCACGCTGTTGGCGGCCCAGGATTGGATCGCCGCGCGGCGTCAGAGTTGGGAGAGTCAACTGGATCGTCTTGGTGCCTTGCTGGACGCCGAAGACCGTGAACACAAAACCGGAAAGAGGAAGCCATGAACAAACCGTCCGCAGCCAAACGCCTCATCTACGGCAACTTCACCATCGAGCGGGTCTATCCCCAGGCCCCGGCGCGAGTCTTCGCCGCCTGGAGCAATCCCGAGGTCAAGGCGCGCTGGTTCATTGGACCTCCGCCGTGGAAGCTCGTGGAGCGGGCGCACGATTTCCGCATCGGCGGCGAGGAGCTGTGTCACGGCAGATTCAGCGAGGCCGGCACCGTGACCCACGGCTGTGGTGCCGCCCTTCACGGCGGCGACACCATTTTCCGGGCGCGGTACAGCGACATCCAGCCCGACGCCCGCATCGTTTTCACCTACGACATGAGTTGGAACGGCGCTCATCGCTCCACGTCCATTGTCGGCGTGGAGATATTGGCGGAGGGGAAAGGAACGCGCCTGATCTTCACGGAACATGTGGTGTTCCTGGACGGCGAGGACGGAACCGAATCCCGGCGGACGGGGAGCGCCGCGCACCTTGAGAGCCTCGCCGCAGCGCTTTAACGTAATCAGCCGTCGCGACTCTCAAAGAGCACGTCGTGCATTGTCGCCTCTTTACAATCAAACACAGCAGCGCTATACGACGCGTTATGAACACGATGACAATCATTTGGCACGCTACGCGCAAGACGCTCCCCGGTGGGGCGCCTTGGATTTGTGCATGACCGATTGATTTCACGCGCACAGTTCAGGCCCCGCCGGATCGGACGGGGCCTTTGATTTTCTGGGTTCCCGTCTCCGGCAAAACGATAGGAGCGAACCCATGAACAGCATCGATAACGGACAGTCCTATCGCCCCAGCGCACGTACGCGGGTGCGCCGCGTGCCGCAGCGGGCGCGCTATGACCGTGCCGCCGTCCACGCCATCCTCGATGCCAGCTTGCTGTGCCATGTGGGGTACGTGGTGAACGGCCAGCCGTTCGTCACGCCCACCGCCTTCTGGCGCGAGGGTGACACCGTGTTCTGGCATGGCTCTGCCGCGAGCCGGATGATCGAGAGCGTTGATGGCGCAGAGGTCTGCGTTACGGTCAGTCACCTCGATGGACTGGTCCTGGCGCGGTCGGCATTCCATCACAGTGTTGAATACCGGTCCGTCATGATGTTCGGCCGGGCGCGGGTTGTCGCCGATCTTGCCGAGAAGCGGCGTGCCGCGGCGGCATTTATCGATCGTCTCTACCCTGGCCGTAACGCCGGCATTCGCGCGGCGTCCGACAATGAGCTCAAGGCGACCACGTTTGTTGCCCTCGATATCAACGAAGTCGTTGCCAAGGTACGTGCAGGCGGCGTGAAGGACGATCTGCCCGACTACTTCCTTCCGGCGTGGGCGGGGGTGATTCCGTTCACGACGGTCGCGGGCGCGCCAATCCCCGATGGCTGCTTGCGTCCGCAGATTCAGCTGCCCGAACATGTGGGCGACTATGTCGGACAGCGCGTCGATGCGGTGCTCCTGGATAATGCGGTGCACCTCCATGAGCGAGGGTCATCATGAGTCCAGCTCATGTTGTATTGGCTTTGCTGGTGGCGCTGGCCTGGGGCCTGAACTTTGCCGCGGTCGCGGTGGGGCTGCATACGGTCCCACCGCTCCTCCTGCTCGCGTTACGCTTTGTCCTGGCCGCATTGCCGATCGTCGTGCTGCCGCGCCCGGCGGTATCGTGGGCGCGGCTCACAGCGATCTCAACGAGTCTTTTCATCCTGCAGTTCGCTTTTCTGTTCACCGCCATGGCGCGCGGGATGTCGGCGGGCATGGCGTCCGTCGTCCTCCAAGCGCAGGCCCTGTTCACGCCGATCGTCGCGGCGGTGGTCCTGCGCGAACCACCGACCGCGCGCCAGGTTGCGGGAATCGCGGTCGCGCTACTCGGTATGGGCGTCGTCGGCTCGACCATCGCTGGTGGCGGTATCACCGTCATCGGCGTGGGGCTTACCCTCGTTGCCGCCCTGAGCTGGTCGGTCGGGAACATCCTGCTGCGCGGCGCGGGTCCGCAGAACATGCTGGCCATGATCGTATGGATGAGCGTCATTCCGCCGTTGCCCCTGTTCGCGCTGTCGCTGCTTCTGGAAGGCGGGCCCCATGAGATGATCCACGCCCTTACCACCATGGGGTGGTCCGGAGCCGGTTCCATTCTCTACACCGCCATTGGCAGCACGCTTTTCGGTTACGGGCTTTGGGCCTACCTCTTGAAGCATTACCGCGCCACGACCGTCGCGCCGTTTGCGTTGCTGGTGCCGATCTTCGCCGCGGCCTCGGCAAGCCTTTTGCTCGGTGAGCAGTTCGGCCAGACGCGGCTTCTGGGCATGGGCATTGTTCTCGCCGGGTTGGCGGTGATTGTTATGCCTGCGCGCTGGACGACCGTTGTGCCGCTGGAAGTTTCGGAACAGGAGCTTTAGCCGTGGGTTTCGTCGGCCATTGTACGTTGTATTTAAAGGCAGAAATGAGGGTGGGGAGATGACCCGTCTTTTCCCATGTTCGCGGTTGCGGCGGCGGGGCTGAAGCCCTAGTTTACCGCCGATTTTCAAGGCCTTTTGATCCTTTTTGTCACATCGGAGAACTGCCGTGTCGATCCTCGCCAAGCGTCTGTCCGCCGTTAAGCCCTCGCCCACCATCGCCATCACCACCAAGGCGGCGGAACTGAAGGCGGCGGGCAAAGACATTATTGGCCTCAGTGCCGGCGAGCCGGACTTTGACACCCCGGACCACATCAAGGCCGAGGCGAAGGCCGCCATTGACCGTGGCGACACCAAATACACGCCCGCTCAGGGCACGCCCGCCCTGCGCAAGGCCATCGTCGACAAGTTCAAGCGTGAGAACAACCTCACCTACACTACCGATCAGGTGACCATCGGCGTCGGCGGCAAACAGGTGATTTTCAACGCGTTCTTCGCCACCGTGCAGGAAGGCGACGAAGTGATCGTGCCCGCGCCCTATTGGGTCAGCTATCCCGACATCGTTCTGATGTGTGGCGGTACGCCGGTGTTCGTGCCCTGCGGCGAGAATTCCGGCTTCAGACTCGACGCCGAGGGTCTGGAAAAGGCGATTACGCCCAAGACCAAGTGGCTGGTGCTGAATTCACCCAACAATCCGACGGGCGCGGCTTATACCGCCGCCGATCTGCGTAAGCTGGCCGACGTGCTGCTCAAGCATCCGCATGTCTGGGTCATGACCGACGACATGTATGAGCACCTGACCTACGACGGTTTCAAGTTCGCGACCATCTGCGAGGTCGAGCCGAAGCTCATGGACCGCACACTGACCATGAACGGCGTGTCGAAGGCTTACGCCATGACCGGTTGGCGCATGGGCTATGCATGCGGGCCGCTGTCCGTGATCAAAGCCATGAACATGGTCCAGTCCCAGTCGGCCACCCATCCGACCTCGTTCGTGCAGGCCGGGACTGTGGCGGCCCTCAATGGCCCGCTTGGCTTCCTGGCCGAGCGCAATGCCGTGTTCAAGGAACGCCGCGACATGGTCGTGAAAATGCTCAATGAGGCGAAGGGCATCAGCTGCCTGACGCCGGAAGGGGCGTTCTATGTCTATCCGTCCTGCGCCGGGACCATTGGCAAGACCTCACCCAAGGGCAAGCCGATCAAGGATGACAACGACTTTGTCGGCCTCCTGCTGGAGGAAGAGGGTGTGGCGGCGGTTCCGGGATCGGCCTTCGGCCTGTCGCCCTATTTCCGCATCTCCTACGCCACGTCGACAGAAGCGTTGCGGGACGCCTGCACGCGCATTCAGCGGTTCTGCGCGAATCTGAAGTAGACGCGGCCGTCCAAAAAACGTCGGAAGATATGAGAAGGTGGCCCGTTTGCCGTTTCGGCAGGCGGGCTTTCCGCTTGGGAAAGGGGCGCCCAACGCTGGGGCCCGGGCAAAAAAATAAGTTGCTGCACCGGGTAACCTAGAACGGCGGGGGAGGAGGAGGGAGGAGGGTGCCGGCCCAGATGTTGCGGTGCAGCAACTATGTTTATAACCTACCGATCCTTGGGTTTTGGCGCCACTGCCAATGCCGAATTGCTGCTATGCAGCAGAGGCATGTCTGGCAGTAGTCCAGACCTATATTGCTTCGGCTGATCTCCGAGACCGGGACGTGCTAACTGCCGGTGCGCAGCGCATCGGTTTTTTGCGCCACCACCGACAGCTGGGACTTCGCCCGCGCCATCTCGCGGATGAGAAAATCGCGAAACACGGCGACGCGGGTCGAATTGCGCAACTCCGCCGCATAAACGAAATAGGCGTCGACCTTTGGTCCTTCGATTTCGGGAAGGACCTGCACGATGCCCGGAACCTCGCGGACGAAATATTCCGGCAGCGAACCGATGCCGATACCCGCCCGCACCGCGCGATAGATGCTGTAGATACTGTTGACCGACAGCGCCGTGCGCACTTCGACTCCGGCACGGGCGATCACGTCGGCAAACCAGTTGGCCTCATTGAAAGGCAGCACGCGAGCGCCGAACTGAATCGTGTCGTGGCCCTTGAGGTCGTCGAGCGTTTGCGGCACGCCCCGTTCCTTCAGGTATTCCGGCGACGCGTATAGGTTCGAGCGCAGCGTCCCGATCTGGCGCTGCACAAGATCCGACTGCGTGGGTTCAAGGAACCGGATCGCCACATCGGCTTCGCGCATGGCCAGGTCGATCTCGCGGTCGTCGAGATGAAGGCTCAGAGCGATACCCGGATAGGCGCGGATGAATTCCTTGAGCCGGCTGGTGAGCCAGACCGATCCGAAAGCCACCGTCGTGGTGACGCGCAGCGAACCTTCCGGGTTGTCCTTTGTCTCGGTCAGCTGATTTTCGACGGTGTTCAGCTTGGCGAACACGTCGTGCACGGTTTTGTAGAGTAGATCACCCTGTTCCGTGAGAATCAGGCCGCGGGCGTGGCGATGAAACAGGCTGACGGCGAGAGACTCTTCAAGCGCGCTGATCTGCCGGCTCACGGCCGACTGGCTGAGATTCAGTGTTTCGCTGGCATGCGTGAAACTACCCGCCTCAGCGACGGCATGAAATACACGCAGCTTGTCCCAGTCCAGACGTCCGCCCATCCGTCCAACTGGCGCCGACCCCTTTCCAGGCATTGTCCGCCGTCCTTTCAGGCATGAGCAGCGAGGAAGCGATCGGCTTCCAATGCCGCCATGCATCCGGTCCCGGCGGCCGTGACGGCTTGCCGGTAGACATGATCCTGCACGTCGCCGCAGGCGAATACGCCTGGGATGTTGGTCCGCGTCGAATCGGGTGCGGTGATGAGATAGCCGTTCTCATCCATCTCCAGGACGTTCTTGAACAACTCCGTATTGGGCGTGTGACCGATGGCGACGAACATGCCGTCGACCGCCAGTTCGCTCATCGCTCCGCTCTTGAGGTTGCGTACGCGTATGCCGGTCACGCCGTCCGGATTGCTGCGGCCGACCACCTCGTCCACCGTCGAATCCCACACCACCGAAATCTTGGGATGGGCGAATAATCTCTGCTGCAGCATCTTCTCCGCGCGCAACGAATCGCGGCGATGAATCAAGGTAACGTGCGAGGCGTGGTTGGTGAGATAGAGCGCTTCTTCGACCGCGGTGTTGCCGCCGCCGATGACGCACACGGCTTTGCCACGGAAAAAGAATCCGTCGCAGGTCGCGCAGGCCGACACGCCAAAACCCTGGAACTGCTTTTCCGACGGCAAGCCAAGCCAGCGCGCCGAAGCGCCCGTGGCGATCACCAACGTATCACCGAGATACACGTCGCCGGAATCGCTGACACACCGAAACGGCCGCTTGGTGAGATCGATGTCCACAATAAGATCGTGGATGAAGCGTGTGCCCACGTTCTCCGCCTGCTTTTGCATCTGTTCCATCAGCCATGGCCCTTGGATCACGTCGGGGAAACCGGGGTAGTTCTCTACATCCGTCGTAATGGTCATCTGGCCGCCGGGTTGCATTCCCGCGATGACAACCGGTGCGAGGTTTGCGCGGGCTGCATAGATCGCGGCGGTCAAACCAGCGGGGCCCGAACCGAGAATCAACACTTTGGTACGATGTTCAACCATGAAGACTTACGAATCCCATTACCTAACCTTGGGTCCCTACTCTAAGGGGTATGCCCGCGGTAGTGCATTGCAACATTGAAAGCCAACATATGGGGCAGGGCTAAGACGTTCAAGCAAGGGGTGAAAAGTGCCCTAGACCGCGCGTTTTGCCCCCCGAGCGGGTTGCGCTCATGCGTCGTGATGGTCTAGTTTGTAATTATATTTCGTTTCCGAGTCTCGGGGGGCTCGGCGCTTTGGGGGACGGGTAAGCAATGCAACGGGTAAAGCTTGATCGGATCGACCGCCAGATTTTGAGTGATCTCCAGGCGGATGGGCGCATGACCAACGTGGAACTGGCTGCGCGAGCAGGCATTTCCGCGCCGCCATGTCTGCGCCGGGTACGGGCCCTCGAGGAGGCCGGGTTCATTAAGGGCTATCACGCCCAGCTGGATCAGGCGGCCCTCGGGTACACCGTGACGGTGTTCGCCCACGTCGGGCTCAATAGTCAGGCGGAGGCCGATCTGGTGGCTTTCGAGAACCTGGTGCGGGAATGGGATGAGGTCCGCGAGTGCCATATGCTTGCCGGCGAGACCGATTTTCTCCTGCGGGTGGTTGCGAAGGATTGGGATGCCTATCAGCGATTTGTCACCGAACGCCTGACGGCGGCACCGAAGGTGGCGAACGTCAAATCCGCTCTGGCGATCCGGTCGGCCAAGAATCTTCCGGGTGTGCCAATTACGGTGGAACCAGCGGATAAAGCCACGGTCGAAGCCAAAGCTTAGAGCAAGATTTGATGAGGTTGAATCGCCCCCTCACCGCCTCGCTCTGCTCGGCACCCTCTCCCCGGCGGGGAGAGGGTTGGGGTGAGGGGGAAAGTACGCTTCAATGTGAAGCAATCAGGCTCTAGGCGGCCGGCAACCCACGTTGATCGGTGGGCTTATCCCAGGGAAAGTGACAGCCACGCAAGCGCGCTATCCGATGACTTCTCTGAGGTACGCCGTATCAAAATAAAACGGCTGCAGCATTTTTATTTTGCCGTTCTCGAACTGATATTTCTCCATGACCGGCACGGAAAAGGGCTTCCCGGTCTTGCGGCCGACCCCTGAAAGTATCGCGTGGAGAATGACACTATCGTTGCTGGCGATGTGCTCGACGACCTGGACGCTGGCATTCTCGAAACTCGAGAAGACGGCCAGCGTACAGCGCTTGGCCTCGGCAAGGCCCTTGTAGATGCCTCCATAGGGAAGTGACGCGGGTTCGTGTATTTCCACGTCCTCGGCAAAGTCGGCGAAAAAACCTTCGAAATCTCCGGAAAGCAAAGCGGCGGCGGCTTTTTTGACGATCTTCGTATTCTCTTCCGCCGTACTCATGATGCTTCTCCATGCGCGGCCATGAGATACATCTGCGGGCCGGTCACTTGAACTTGACGTTGATGACCTCGTAGGCTTTGCCGCCGCCTGGCGCGGTGACTTCAACGTTGTCGCCGATGGTCTTGCCGATTACGGCGCGTCCCAAGGGCGATTGCACGGAGATCTTTTTCTTCGCCAGGTCCGCCTCGTAGGGGCCGACCACCTGATAGGTGCTCTCTTCGTCCGTATCGACGTCGGCCAGGGTCACGAACGCCCCGAAGCGCACGGTCTTACCCGAGAGCTTGGAAATGTCGATGACATCGGCGCGGCTGATGATGTCCTCGAGTTCGCTGATGCGGCCCTCGATGAAACTCTGTTTTTCGCGTGCGGCGTGATACTCGGCGTTCTCCGACAGATCGCCGTGCTCACGCGCTTCGGCGATCGCCTTGATCACGGCGTGGCGGTCAACGGTACGCAGTTGCCGTAATTCTGCTTCAAGCGGAGCCAAGCCCTCCGCCGTCATTGGAATTTTTTCCATGACGCTCACTCAATCCTGCTGTCGGTACAAAAACAAAACGCCCACACCACGCTGGCGGGGCCGGACGTACGGTTAATTCCCTGAACTAGTGGAGCGGATTTGACATTCGCTACCCAGCTAGCCACGTGACTGCAAAGCGAATGTCAAATCCAAAGCTCCATTAGAACCCAAATATTGCTAGTGGTCCGATTCTAACATTCGCAAAGCAGTTCGTCGAACCGGGATGCGAATGTTAGAATCGGACCACTACCGCTTAAAATAAGATTGGAGCGGGGCAACATCAAGGCCCCCGTGGGTTAGGGCGGTAATGGCCGCTACCGCCGCCTCGGCCCCGGCCAGGGTGGTATAATGGCAAATATTGCGAGTGAGGGCGGTCCGGCGGATGTCGAAGCTGTCTTTTAGGGACTGCGCCCCGGCGGTCGTGTTGACAACCAGCTGAACATTGCCGGAAATCATCGCATCCACGCAGTGCGGCCGGCCTTCGGCGACCTTGTTAACCGGCTCCACGGAAATACCACGCTCGGCCAAGACCTTCTGGGTGCCGCGGGTGGCAATGATCTTGAAGCCCAAGACCTGCAGTTTCTGCGCGAGCCCGATCGCCGCAGTCTTGTCGCCGTCCCGTAGGGACAGGAACGCCGTGCCCTTGAGCGGCAGGAGCGTGCCGGCCCCAAGCTGGGATTTGGCGTAGGCGCGGGGAAAGTCCTGATCGATTCCCATCACTTCGCCGGTGGACTTCATCTCCGGGCCAAGCACGATATCGACGCCGGGAAACCGATTGAACGGGAACACAGCTTCCTTGACCGCCACGTGCCGGCCGGCATCGGGTAGGTCCTGGAAGTCGTTGCCGAGTTTGAAAGCGGCGAGTTTTTCACCGGCCATGACGCGGGCGGCGATCTTGGCCACGGGGACGCCAGTGGCCTTGGCCACGAACGGCACCGTGCGGCTGGCGCGCGGGTTGACCTCGAGCACGTACACGACGCCATCCTTGACCGCGTATTGCACGTTCATGAGCCCAACCACCTTCAGCGCCTTGGCCATTGCGATGGTCTGGCGCTTGATTTCGGCGATGACGTCGCGGGGCAGAGTGTAAGGCGGCAGGGAGCAAGCGGAATCGCCCGAGTGGATGCCCGCCTCTTCGATGTGTTCCATGATGCCGGCGATATAGACGCTCGTGCCATCGGCGATGGCATCCACATCGACCTCGATCGCGCCGGAAAGATAGCTGTCTACCAGCACCGGATTGTTACCGGTGACCTTCACCGCGTCGCGCATGTAGGCGTTCAATCCGGCTTCGTCATGGACAATCCGCATGGCCCGTCCGCCCAGCACATAGGACGGCCGGATGACCACCGGATAGCCGACGCGCGCGGCAACGGCGCGGGCTTGCTCCACGGTCATGGCCGTACCGTTGGCCGGCTGCTTGAGCTTGAGCGTCTCCAATAAGTGTTGGAAGCGTTCGCGGTCCTCGGCCAGATCGATGGCGTCGGGCGATGTTCCCAGGATCGGGATGCCGGCGCTCTCCAGCGCATGGGCGAGTTTCAAGGGCGTCTGCCCACCGAGCTGGACGATGACGCCCAGCAGTTTGCCGTTGCGTTGCTCCGTGGTGATCAGTTCGATCACGTCCTCGGCGGTCAGCGGCTCGAAGTAGAGGCGATTGGAGGTATCGTAATCCGTCGACACGGTTTCCGGATTGCAGTTGACCATGATGGTCTCGAATCCCGCGTCGCGCAGAGAAAATGCCGCATGAACGCAGCAGTAATCGAACTCGATGCCCTGGCCGATGCGGTTGGGTCCGCCACCAAGGATGATGACCTTGGTCTTGTCGGTGGGCTGGGATTCGCACTCCGGCGGATTGAGGCCGTCGCCCTCGTAGCAGGAATAGAAGTAAGGGGTCTTGGCGGGAAACTCGGCGGCGCAACTGTCGATGCGTTTGAATACTGGTCGCACCCCCGCAGCGCGCCGTGCCGCGGACACATCGGCGGTCTTGCGTCCGCTGAGTTCGGCAAGCCGTTGATCGGAGAATCCGAGCTTTTTCAGTTTGAGAAGCGCCTGCGGATCGATCGGAATGCCGCGCTCTTTGATCCCGGCTTCCGCGTCGATGATCGTCTTGATCTCGCGTATGAACCAAGGATCGTATTTCGCGGCGGTATGAATCTCCTCGACGGTCAATCCCGCGCGCAAAGCTTGCGCCATGATGAGCAAGCGGTCGGGACTGGGCTGCGTGAGCGCCACGCGCAAGGCATCGCGGTCCGTGGTGGGCGCGCCGCTGTTGTCGATGTCGATGTCGTTGAGGCCGGTCAGGCCGGTCTCCATGGAGCGCAGGCCCTTCTGCAGGCTCTCGGCGAAGGTGCGGCCCACGGCCATGGCCTCGCCCACCGACTTCATGCTGGTAGTCAGCATGGGATTGGCGTCGGGAAATTTCTCGAAGGTAAAGCGCGGGATTTTCGTCACCACATAGTCGATGGTCGGCTCGAACGACGCCGGCGTGGCGCCGGTGATGTCGTTGGTGAGTTCGTCGAGCGTATAGCCCACCGCCAGCTTGGCGGCGATTTTGGCGATGGGAAATCCTGTCGCTTTGGACGCCAGCGCCGACGATCGCGACACGCGCGGGTTCATCTCGATGACGACCATGCGTCCGTCGGCGGGATTGATTGCGAACTGCACGTTCGACCCGCCGGTATCCACGCCGATCTCCCGCAGGCAGGCGATGGAGGCGTTGCGCATCACCTGATATTCCTTGTCGGTGAGCGTCAGGGCCGGGGCGACGGTGATGGAATCGCCGGTGTGGATGCCCATGGGGTCCACGTTCTCGATGGAACAGATGATGATACAGTTGTCCGCCTTGTCGCGGACCACTTCCATCTCGAATTCTTTCCAGCCCAGCACCGACTCTTCCACCAGCACGGTCTTGACCGGCGACGCCGCAAGACCAGTGCCGACGATGTGCTCGAACTCGTCGGTGTTGTAGGCGATGCCGCCGCCTTCGCCGCCGAGTGTGAACGAGGGGCGGATGATAGCCGGTAATCCAATGGTCTTGATGGCTTCGCGCGCTTCGTCGAGGTTTTTCACCATGCGCGAGCGCGGGCTCTCCAGGCCGATCTTCGACATGGCGTCGCGGAACAGTTCGCGGTCTTCGGCTTTGGCGATGACGTCGCGCTTGGCGGCGATCATCTCCACGCCGAGCCGTTTCAGCACGCCGGTATCGGCCAGGGTCATCGCCGTGTTCAGGGCCGTTTGTCCGCCCATGGTCGGCAGCAACGCGTCGGGGCGTTCTTTCTCCAAAATCTTGGTCACGGTTTCCGGCGTGATCGGCTCGATGTAAGTCGCATCGGCCATGTCCGGATCGGTCATGATGGTGGCGGGATTGGAGTTCACCAGGATGACGCGGTAGCCCTCTTCGCGCAGGGCTTTGCACGCCTGCGCGCCCGAGTAATCGAACTCGCAGGCCTGGCCGATAATGATCGGCCCGGCGCCGATGATCATGATGCTCTTGATGTCGGTGCGTTTCGGCATGGCGATCTACTTCGACTTTCGCGTTGCCATGAGCGCGGCGAAACGCTCGAACAGATAGTGGCTGTCCTGGGGGCCCGGCGAGGCTTCGGGATGGTATTGCACCGAGAACACCGGTTTGTCGGCGACGCGGAAGCCTTCAACGATGCCATCAAACAGCGACTTGTGAGTCTCCACGGCGTTCTTCGGCAAACTGGCGCGTTCGACGGCGAAGCCGTGATTCTGCGAGGTGATCTCCACCTTGCCGGTCTCCAGGTCTTTCACCGGCTGATTGGCGCCGCGATGGCCCATGGGCAACTTGTAGGTCTTGGCCCCGACTGCGAGCGCCAGCATCTGGTGGCCGAGGCAAATGCCGAACACGGGTTTGCCGGTGTTGATGAGATCGCGAATCACCGGCACGGCGTAGACGCCCGTCGCTGCCGGATCACCAGGACCGTTGGACAGGAACACGCCGTCGGGATTGTGGCGCAGCACATCTTCTGTCGTTGCGGTCGCGGGGACCACGGTGACCTTGCAGCCGACTTCCGCGAGGGAGCGGAGGATATTGCGCTTCGCGCCATAGTCGATCGCCACCACATGGAATCGGGGTTGTTTCAACTCGCCAAATCCGGCGCCTTTTTTCCATTGCGTCTCGGTCCAGTCATAGGTTTGGCGGCAACTGACGTCCTTGGCGAGATCCATGCCGTCCAGGCCCGGCCACGCCTTGGCTTGGGCGAGCAGGGCGGCAAGGTCGAATTTGCCCGATGGTGCGTGACAGATCACACCGTTGGGCGGACCTTTGTCGCGGATCCGTCGCGTCAGCCGCCGGGTATCGACGCCGGTGACGGCAATCATGTCGTTGGCCTTGAGCCACGCATCGAGATGCTGCGCGGCGCGATAATTGGAGGGTGTCGTGATGTCGGCCCGGAAAATGCAGCCGCGCGCTGCCGCCGTGGTGGCTTCCAGATCTTCCGGATTGGCGCCGACGTTGCCGATGTGCGGAAACGTGAAGGTGATGATCTGCCCGGCGTAGGAGGGGTCGGTGAGAACCTCCTGATAACCGGTCATGCTGGTGTTGAAACAGACCTCGCCGACCTTGGTGCCCGCGGCGCCCGCGCCGTGTCCCCAGTAAATCGAACCATCGTCCAATACCAAAACGGCCGTGGCACCGGCGGGTTGAATCTGGCCGGGGCCGGAAGCGGCGGTCACGAGCCGATCCGAGGGTTGCAGCGTGCGTGGGGGGCCGGTGGCATGGTGATGTCGCTTTTCCTTCGGCCCGCATCCGCCCGCGCCGTTGCCGGTCGGGACCAGGGTCCGACACACAACAGCTCACGCGTTTTGATTTTAATGACGTGGTAAGCGCGCTGTTTAAGCAATCGGGCCGATCAAGTCAAGCCCACCACATTGCGAAATTTCTATGAATTGTCATGGGGTTAGGCTTGCCTGCCACGCGCTTGTGCCGTGCCCCCGCGAAGGGTACGTTGGGCGCTTTCCCGCATCCCAAGGGCCAGTTCATGAGCATTCGCACCCGATTGAGCGACGATGTTAAGACCGCCATGAAGGCCAAGGATGAGCGCTTGGTATCCACTTTGCGCCTGATTCTTGCGGCTTTGAAGGATCGCGACATCGCCGCGCGCCCGAAGGGAAACACCACCGGAATTCTCGAAGACGAGATCATGCAGATGATGAACGGCATGATCAAACAGCGCCGCGACTCCATCACCCTCTACGAGCAGGGCAACCGCCCCGAGTTGGCGGCCAAGGAGCAGGGCGAAATCGACGTGATTCAAAGTTATCTGCCACAGCAGATGAGCGCCGACGAGATGACGGCGGCCATCAAGGCGGTGATCGCCGAAATCGGCGCCGGTAGCGTCAAGGACATGGGCAAGGTCATGGGGGTTCTGAAAGAGCGCTTCACCGGCCGCATGGATTTCGCCAGCGTC
This sequence comes from Rhodospirillaceae bacterium, assembly GCA_004297485.1. Classification (GTDB taxonomy): domain Bacteria; phylum Pseudomonadota; class Alphaproteobacteria; order Rhodospirillales; family Rhodospirillaceae; genus SCTM01. The sequence goes on along the minus strand of SCTM01000151.1, from coordinate 1,941 downwards.
TCGGGCATCGTCAAACAGCTGCTCGCGGCGTAAACTTGGCCTCGAAGCCGCAGGGTTACCCACGGCGGGCGGTCAAATAAAGATGGCTTCTTTCTCCCCGCAATTCCTGGACGAGATTCGCGCGCGATTGTCCGTGTCCAGCGTGGTCGGGCGGCGCGTGAAGCTGATTCGCCGCGGCCACGAGTACGTCGGCCTCAGTCCGTTTTCCAACGAGCGCACGCCGTCGTTCACGGTCAACGACGACAAGGGCTTCTATCACTGCTTCTCCACCAACGAGCACGGCGACGTCTTCACATTTTTGATGAAGACCCAGAACCTCACGTTTCCCGAGGCGGTCGAGCGCCTGGCCGAGGAAGCTGGGTTGGAAATGCCGCGCCAATCGGCGGAAGAAGCGCGCGAGGTCGAACGTTCCACCGTCCTGCGCAACGCCGTTGAACTGGGGTGCCAGCATTTCGAAAAAGCCTTGGGCGCACCCGAAGGACGTCGTGCTGCCGCCTATCTCGCTGAACGTGGCCTCACCGCCGAGACCATCAAGCGGTTTCGTCTCGGCTACGCCGGGACTGGGCTCAAGGCGGCACTGACGGCGAAAAAAATCCCCGAGGACGTGCTGATCGAAACGCGGCTGATTTCGCCGGGCAAGGACGGCCGGGACAGTTTCGATTTCTTTCGCGACCGGGTGATGTTTCCCATTTTCGACCTGCGCGGCCGGCCGGTTGCCTTCGGCGGCCGGGTTATGGGTGAAGGGGAACCCAAGTACCTCAATTCGCCGGACACGCCTCTGTTCCACAAGGGCCAGATTCTCTATGGGCTGGCCCTGGCGCGGACCGCCGCCGCCGAAAAACACGAGATCATCGTCGCCGAAGGCTACATGGACGTGATCGCCCTGGCCCAGGCCGGGTTCACCCACGCGGTCGCCCCCCTGGGCACGGCTCTGACCGAGGCCCAGCTTGAACTTTTGTGGCGGCTGGCACCGGAGCCGATTCTCTGTTTTGACGGCGATAAGGCCGGCCAGCGGGCCGCCCTGCGCGCGGCCGAACGAGCCTTGCCCCTGCTCAAGCCGGGCCTATCCCTCCGTTTCGCCCTTCTGCCGGCGGGCAAGGACCCGGATGACATCTGTCGCCGGGAGGGGCCGGGCGCCATGCGTGACCTTCTCAACGCCGCCCTGCCGCTTTCTGAGGTCCTCTGGCGCCAGCTTCTCGATACCTACCCCGGCGATACGCCAGAGCGCCGTGCGGCCCTGGAGAAAGCCGCCGAAAGCCGGGCCCGGCAAATCGCCGATGGAACCGTTCAAAATCAATATGTTAGAATGTTCAAGGACCGGCTATTTCAGCATTTCCGTCCGGCCTTCCGGCCCGGTCAAGGAACCGATCGGGCGGGCTCGGGCCGCTTTGGGCGGGCTGGACCTTCCCGCGGCGCGCGCTTTGCGCCGCCGCCGCAGTCGTTTACCCCGCCGCCCCAGGCGCCCATCTCCGGGGAAAGGATGCGCGAGCGCATCCTCCTGGCCACCCTCATCAGCCATCCAGGCCTCTTCGACCATGTGGAAGAACGCCTTGGCGGGATGACATTTTCCGACGGGCGGCTTGACTCCCTCAGGCAAACCGCCGTAATTCACATCGCTCAAAACCCGGAACTTGATTTTGCGGTCCTCAGCGCCCACCTGTCGTCTGTTGGGTACGCTGCGGAAATCGCTACGCTATTGCACCCAGAGGTATACCAACACGCCGGATTTGCTCGTCCAACGGCAACTTTGGACCAAGCAACTGCGGGCTGGGACCATACGTTTACACTATGCCAGCGGGCTGCCCTTAAAGCGGACCTGGAGCGCGCGGAGCTTGAATTGGTCCAAAATCCCACAAATGAGGCCCTTGCGATCAGGGATGCCCTGCTCCAGCAGGCGCATGCATTCCTCGCCGAGGATGATTAGTACAGCGATCCGCGTTC
>SCTM01000150.1 GCA_004297485.1 Rhodospirillaceae bacterium | reverse complement strand
CACCGCCCGGCACCATGACCCAGGACCACACCACACCGGCCGCCGATGAGATCGTCGAGCCGCCCGCGCCAGCCGGCGCGACGGCGGACGCGGCGCCGCCACGGCAGCGGGGTCGCGCCGCGCGCCTACAAGCCGAAGACGCCGCCGACGCGGTGCGTGCGCCGCGGTGGCGCGGCTTCGCCGACGCGCCTGAAAGCCCGCCCCGCGACATCCCCCTGGACAAGCCTGTGCCACGGCGATCGGTTCGGCCGGGCGCCGTTCTAATGGTGCTTTTCATCCTCGCGGTCGCCGCCACCGCGCCGGTGTGGCTTCCACGGCTCATGCTTCTGCGCCACGGCTCAGTGTCAACGCCGGTGAATGTGGTCGCGGCACCGGCGAACTCAGTGCCGCCATTAACAGCGAATGAAATCACCGCGCTGCGCCAGGAGACGGATCAGAAGCAGGCGGCGGCGAATGCGGGACGCGGCGAAGCGCAGGAGAACGCGGCAACGCCTCTGGGCGATATTGTCGGCAATCAAGCCAAACAGCTGGCGGTCCTTACGGCACGTGTGGCAACGCTCGAAAGCGCGCTGGGCAATACCGCGCATCTCGACGAACTGAACCGGCGTCTAAGCGCGCTTGAAGGAAAGAGCGCAGAAGCGGCGAGCGTCTTGGCCTTGGCGGATCGGGTTTCGACATTGGAAGCCGCATCCCGGGGCGCGATCGCGGCGCAAACGGCACGGGTCGCGTTGGTCTTGGCCATCGCGCAATGGCGCGATGCCCTGGCGGACGGACGGCCGTTCACGCTTGAACTGGAAAGCGTGAAAGCCCTGGCCGACCGGGCGACGGAAACATTGACCGGTCTCGATGATACACGATTCACATCCCATGCCGCCGCGGGCATCGCCACGACCGCGTTGCTGCGGGAGCGCTTCGACGACACCGCCAGCAGCGTGTTGCGGGCCGCCGCCGTGCCGGGCGGGTTCAACGGATTCTGGGGACGTAGCGTCGAGCGGATGATGTCCATCATCACCATCCGCCGCATGGATGGGCTTGTCGAGGGTAATGCGCCATCGGCGATTCTGGCGCGGGCCGGCGCTTTTCTGAAGGACGGAAATCTCGCCGCCGCTGTCACCGAGATGGAGCAGTTGGACGGCAGCGCCGCCGCCGCCGCCCAGCCATGGCTGGATGAGGCCCACGCCCGCGTCGCCGCCGAGCAAGCGGTCGCGACGGCGACCAATACCGCGCTTGGCGGCATCGCCGCGCCCACACCGCAATAAACGCCAGAGGCCGCGCCCGTGATTCGTGTCGTCAGTTTTCTCATCGTCGTCGCCGTATTGGTCGCGGGCGCCGTGTGGCTGGCGAACGATCCCGGCACGGCGGTGGTGACGTGGCACGGCTGGCGCATGGACACATCCGCCGCTCTGCTGTCCATCGTCATGGGGATTCTGGTGGCGATCGTCATAAGTCTGTTGCGGATCGTGGCCCTGATACGCGGCGGTTTTCGCGCCTTCGCCGCCCGGCAACAGGAACGGCGGACACGGCGGGGATTGACGGCGTTGGGTGATGGCTTTGCCGCCGTTCACGCCGGCTATGGCGCAACGGCGCGTCGTCTGGCACGCGAAGCCGGCGACCTGTTAAAGGATAACCCGGCGGTTCTGATGCTGCGCAAACAGGCGGCGGCGTTGGACGGCCACGACGACGAACTCAAGGCCGCCGCGGAAACGTTGCTCGAGCGCCCCGAGACCGAGATCGCCGCCCTAAAAACCCTGGCGAGCGACGCCATGGCTAAGGGCGACACGGACAAGGCAATGGCCTATGCCCGCCGCGCGCTCACGCGCGGCGATGTGGTGCCTTGGGCCTTGCGCCTTATCCTTGATGCGGACATCTCGACCCGCAACTGGACCAATGCTCTTGCTATCCTCGACATGAAGGCCAGCCGCGATCTGTTCACCACTGCCGAACACCAGCGCCTGCGCGCGCGGCTACATATTCTTCAAGGTCGCGATCTTTTGGCCCAGGGTCAGTCATCCTCCGCCGCCCGCATGGCGCGCACAGCCATGGACGAAGACGGCGGCGTGAACGCCACGGCGCTTTATGGAAAGGCCATGGCCGCGCAAGGCAAGGGCCGCAAGGCGGCGGGCGACATCGAGAAAGCATGGGCCGAAGCACCCGATCCAATGCTCCTGGAGGTTTATCGCGCGTTGGTTCCCGGCGAGACGGCGTTGGAATTGGTGCAGCGGGTCGAGCATCTGGTGCGCACCAATCCCGATCACGTGGAAAGTCGCCTCGCCCTCGCGCAAGTCTCCTTGGCGGCGGAACTGTGGGGACAAGCCCGCAACCGGCTTTCAAACCTGACCTCCGAAGCCCATCCGGCCGCCATCCGCGCCCGTGCCGCACGACTCATGGCCGAAGTGGAACGAGCGGAGCGTGGCGACAGCGCCGCTGTATCGCGCTGGCTCCGCGAAGCGCTGACGGCCGGTCAGACCGCCGCTGCGTCAAAGGCGGCACCCACAACGGTGGCCACGTTGCTCGCTGAGGCGTGAGCTTCGCGTCTGGCCGATCACCCGCGCGCAATCACGGTGACGCAATCATGGGTTCGGGCAAAACAGTGTCGCTCAGCACCGGATACCGGCCACGCGGACTGAACAATTGGTAGTGCCACCATTCGTTGCGATAGAAGTCCCATCCCGCCGCCGTCATGACGCCCAGAAGAATCGCGCGATGGCGCGCGGCGGTGGCCGATATATCGAGGCACCCATGATGGGACAGAGGCGTGAAGGCATCGAAGCCGGTGCCCATGTCCAAGGCGTGGCCACCGGCATCGATCAAGGTGAGATCCACCGCCGCCCCCATGGAATGCGGTGAACCACGGCGCGGGTCGGCGAGGAATTCCGGGTCGGGCGTGTGATTCCATAATATCCACTGCGCTTCCGACGGACGAAACGCGTCGAAGATCTTGAAGCGCAGGCCAAGCTGGCGCGCCAGATCCACCGCACGCGTCAGGCACGCCGCCGCGTCCACGTGAAGATAACACCCGGCGCGGGCGTAAACCGGCCGGCCGGTGAAATTGTCGGTGTTGGCATAGGCAAGCGCGATGTCCACGTCGTGGCTGGCGGAGGTGATTTCCACCAGACCGGAAGACGTGAGGGCGGGCGAC
>SCTM01000350.1 GCA_004297485.1 Rhodospirillaceae bacterium | reverse complement strand
TGGAGCACCAGCCGAAACGCAGCACTCACGGTCGCCGCGTCTTTGCTTTTGACGGCCTCGACCCAGGCGAACTTGCTGAACACATCGATCACCGTAAGCAGATAGCGCATTCCATCGTTGCGGCGGGCGATGCCCTGCATGTCGGCAAGGTCGGCCTGCCATTGCGCGTCGATGCCGGCGACATAGATGTGATTGCGAACGTAGTGTCGCCTGGCTGGCTTATGCAGAGTGTACGCCTGCTCAGCGTGGAGAAAGTTTTCCACAGCCTCTCGATTGACACCCGACACTTTCACCTGTTTGGCGCGCCTCAGCAATCGCTCCACGCCGCCTAGCGAGCCCGGGTCCGACGGGTCGTGGTAGATGGTCTTGAGGGTGGCCTCGTTCATTTATGACAATATGTGGATGTAATGTTTGGCGCAAATGAAAGAAAGCCCAGCGACGAAGCTAGGCTTGTAATGTTAGAGAGTAGGGAGCCTAGCGATAGGCCGACTATGAGCCAAAGCTGTATCTTCTGAGGCAAGCTGGCTACCTGGTAAAGTTTTACTTTCTTTGTCGAAGCTCTTTGAGGAGTGTAATGCTCTTCACCGATTTCTATCTCAATGTGATCGGCTTTAAGGCGACTATCCCTTACATCCATGTAACTTAAGTAAATCGTAATATAATTAATTTTAAATTCTTGACAAGTTTATAAGAAGGGAATTTATATTTTATATATAGCCAAGACGGTTAAGGCAGGAGGTCACGATCGAGTCGAGAAGGAGGTGAGAATGAGGAGGTTGAGAAGGCGCAAGCAACGAGTGAATGTGCTTAATGAGAAGAGGCCTGTAATGTTTGAGGAGAATGTTCTCTCGAACAATCCACTCGAGCGACGAACAGGATGAGCGAGGTTTAAGTAACAACAATGAAGCGCAAATTTCAGTTGCTATTTGACTAGGCGAAGGCAAAGTAAATGGATCGAGTTCAGATGTGGGCGACTTGATAATCAACTTGAGCGGCGACTTAGTTGTCTGCGTCTGCGTCATCAGCGCACTTGTCGACTGGCCGTTTTGCAGCTTTTGAAACTGGCCGTTTTGCAGTCTTGGGGCGTTCAGCCGACCGGGTCCCCTCTTTCGCTTGCGTTCGGGCTCGCTTGGGCATGATTCCAGATGAGGTCCGCTTAAGCACGGGAACTGCATCGACTCGCTCGAGCTGATGTATGAGGTTGCGGCGAACTGCCCCGCTCCGGACTCGCACTCCGTCTTTATAGCTGCTGGTGTCGTCGTCGGAGTCGGCGTCGTCGTCGTCGTCGTCGCTAGAGCCTCCGTAGTCTCCAACGGATTCTCCATCTGCAACTCGTTCAGCACTCTCTCCCAGTCGTCCAACTCTCTCGAGTCCATTAAGTACGGCACGGGAGATGTTGCACACGGTTGAGACGCCGGCATTGACCAAGTCGCTGACGCGGCCATCAGTTGCGTCGCCGGATTGAATGCTGGTGGTTGTGCCTATGTGTGAAAAATCATCTTACAAAATAACAATCATTTATCGCTAAATAAACTAATTTTATTAGATGAAAGTTTCACACACCTGATAAAGACCTTGCCTTCGCGATGAAGTCCTTGAGCTGGACGTTGAGTGCCTCGGCAGCAGGTATCGTCAAAAACACAGAGTTGCAAACGTGCTGCTTTTCGGCTTTTTCGTTGATGAAGTCGTACTCCTTCGATACAGTCACGTAGTTCTTATTGTAAAGCTTCGAGCGTTGAACCTTCAAGTCGAAGAATGTCGTTCCGAAAGAGTAGAAAGTTTGTTTTGCCAATTCAGTATAATTGTCCTGCTTCGCCATGTTGCTCAATAATTACAAAGCAAAGTAAATGGGAATACATTTTTGAAAAGAAATTCTGAATATTTAATACACTCGTTGCAGGCACTGATATTCAGGTAACAGGCTTAGGTTTGTTTGAATTCAGGTGAGTCACAGTCCATATTTAGAAACACGTCATGTTTGGC
>SCTM01000149.1 GCA_004297485.1 Rhodospirillaceae bacterium | reverse complement strand
GCTCTTCCGATCTGTCGCGGCTGACCGGCGCCCATGTGTTCGTCAAATACGAGAACATGCAACACACCGGCGCGTTCAAGGCCCGGGGCGCCATCGCCAAGCTCACGACCCTGACCAACTCCCAGGCAGCGGCGGGCGTCATCGCCATGTCGGCGGGCAATCATGCCCAAGGCGTTGCATACCACGCAGCACACCTGGGTATTCCCGCCACCATCGTCATGCCCAAGGGCACGCCGTTCATGAAGGTCCGCAAGACCCGCGATTACGGCGCGACGGTATTGCTGGAAGGCAATGACTTCACTGAGGCGTCGGCGGCCGGCGAGCGCATCGCCGCGGAGAAGGGCCTCACCCTCATCCATCCCTATAACGATGAGGAAATCATCGCCGGCCAAGGCACCATCGGCCTGGAGATGCTGGAGGACGCGCCCGGACTTGAAGTCCTTGTGATCCCCGTGGGCGGCGGCGGACTGATCGCCGGCTGCGCCCTGGCGGCGAAGGACATCAATCCGCGCATCGAGATCGTCGGCGTCGAGGCGGCGCTTTACCCGGCCATGATCAATGCCTTGCAAGGCCGCAAGGATCCTTGCGGCGGCTCGACCATCGCCGAGGGCATCGCCGTGCGCGACGTGGGCGCGAAGACCGTGCCGATCGTGCGCGAACTGGTACGCGAAATCCTCACCGTCACCGAGACCAACATCGAGCGCGGCATCGGCCTTTATGCCACGGTGGGCAAGACCGTTGCCGAAGGCGCGGGCGCCGCACCCCTGGCGGCCCTCTTGGAGCATCGCGCCAAGTTCGAGGGCCGGAAAGTAGGTCTACTGCTGTCGGGCGCAAACGTGGATTCGCGCATGCTGTCGTCGGTGCTCATGCGTGACCTGGTCCGGTCGGGCCAGGTGCTGACCTTGCACATCGAGATGCCCGACAAGCCCGGGCAACTTCATCGCGTCTCGGGTATCTGCGCGGCCGAGGGTGCCAACGTGCTGGAGGTTTCCCACGGCCGCTTTGCCATGGATCTGTCGGCCAGCTCAGCGCGTCTGGGGCTCACCATCGAGACCCGCGACGAAGAACACGCCCAGGAAGTCATGGCGGCGATCCGGGCGGCGGGCTTCAAGGTGACCGTGAAAGACCCGACCGCGCCGTAGCGCGGCTTTGAGCACCGCCATCCTCTTGAATCCAATGGCAACGGGCTCGCGTCTGGAGTCACGGACGGCATTGGCGTAAACTGGTCTGATGAGACATCGTCCATATGGCGCGGGTGCCGTGGGCAACGGCATGAACCGGCGGCGAGTCATCATCGCCATGACGCTCGCGGTATTTTTCATGCTGGGTGTGCCGTTGACGGCGATCTTCGGGGGCCTTCCACCGTGGCCGGTCATTGGCTGGTTCGCGGCGAGCCACATCTTTTTCTGTGTCCTGATCGGCCGCACGAAACCCTTCACCGGTCCCTATACGGAGCCCTATACGGACCCGCAGCTGGAAAGTGCGAAGCGCCCATGAAGGACGGCAAAGCAAAGCCCGGCAAGGCGAAAGAAAAAAGCACCGCGAAGAAAAAAGCCGCGGCAACGGGCGACCCCATCTTCGATGCCGAGACACGCCGCGCCCAGCTGCGGGTCGCGAAGGCGCGCGATAAGTTGCGTATGGCGCTGGACGACCCCGAGAAACGCAAGCAGATGGTGGAAGCCATCCGCACGATGATGCGTGGAGAGAAATAGCAGAGCATGATTGCATCACATTGAAGCGTGCTTTCCCCTCCCCCTCACCCCAACCCTCTCCCCGGCGGGGAGAGGGTTGGGGTGAGGGGGCGATTCACCTTCATCAAATCTTGCTCTAGGTGATTCCCGCCTCGGCGCAGAACAGCCGGACCATGCTGAGATAATAACGCCGGTTCTCGTCGAAGCCGGCGATGGGTCCGACACGGTTCACATGCTGGGCAAAGGCGCAGGCCAGCCCCAGGTGGCGGGCAGCGCGAAACAACGGCAAAGCCGCACGCTCCGCTGGTTTGAGCGCGCGCACCGCGTCGTATCCCGCGACGAACGCCGGATTGAGCTGATCGCCGATACCGTCGAAATCCGCCCGCCAGAAAAAAGCCGCCAGATCACTGGCGATGAAATCCTCGCCGCAATCGGAGAAGTCGAGCACACCGATGGCGCGGTCGGGCAGCACCATGATGTTGGCGTAATGGAAATCACCATGACAAATACCGCGCGGGACTGCGCGGGGATCGAGAGCGGCGATGCGGGTGCTGATGGTATCGGCCGCGCGCGTCAGGAATGCGGCCATCGCAGGATCACCAACCACCGATTCAAGCAGCGCAGGCAAACGATGTTTGAGTTTGATCTCAGCGTCGACCGGCCGTCGGACGGTCGGCTGGAACAGGGCGGCGGCTTGATGAATGCGCGCAAGCCAGGCACCGAGCTGACGGGCCTGATCCTCGCTCGTGGTCTTGGTGAGCGTGGTTCCGGCAAGCCAGCGCGTCACCATGATCTGACGCGGCCCCTCGGGTGCATCGACGGAGAAAAAGAGGCGACCCTCGCGCGTAGCCACGGGCGCAGGGACGGCGAACCCGACCCGGTCCAGATAAGTAATGAACGTCGGCTCGAAAGCGAACGCCGCGTCCGAGCGTTCGGCGCGCGCCACCTTGAGCGCGAACCGCTGGGGCCCGGCGATAAGCTGATAGATATCGTTCATCCCCCGGCTGACCAGCCGGCAGTGCAGAGTCTGTCCCAGGTCGTAAAGCGCCGCGACGGCTTTTTCCAAAGCCGTCGGGTCCAGAACCGATTGAACGACAGGAAATGTCACGTCGATCAAAAACCGGCAACCGCGGGAATGATTTCCCGGCCGAAAATTTCCAGCGGCTTGATCTCATGCACGTTCGGCATGTTGAAAATCGCGTGCTGGACGCCGATGGCCGCGAGCGCCTTGCAATTTGCAATCACGGTCTTCGCGTCCATCTTGCCGGGTGCCAAGTGGGCCGTGCTCAACGCGGTTTTCTCGATCGCGGCGTAATCGCGCCCGAGAGTGTCGCAATGGCGCTTCAGTACCGTCAGTTTGGCATTCACGGCGGCGGCATCCCCGAATAGATTGCAAGCGTCGGCATATTGCGCGACCAGCCGCAGGGTTTTCTTTTCGCCGCCGCCCGCGACCATGATCGGCGGGTGTGGACGCGACAGCGGTTGCGGAACGCACAGGGTCTCTTCAAGGCGATAGTGCTTGCCGTGATAGGGGCCGTTGCGATCCGACCACATCTGCTTGGCGATTTGCAGCGCTTCCTCAAGCTGTTCGAAGCGCGTGGCAATGGGTGGAAACGGCACCCCCAGACCTTTGGCTTCCTGTTCGAACCAGGCGGCGCCGATGCAAAAATACGCGCGGCCGCCGGAGAGCACGTCCAGCGTCGTCGCGGTTTTCACCAGAATGCCGGGATAACGATAGATCACGCCGGTTGCCAGGGTGCCGAGTTTCACCTTCTTGGTCAAAGCCGCCAGATAGGTGAGCGTGCTGTAGCCTTCCAGCATGTCGTTCTCGGGTGGACCAACCGTCATGATCTGGAAGAAGTGATCCATCGCCCACAGGCTGTAAAACCCGGCGTCATCGGCGGCGCGGGCAATCGCCCCTAAAGTGGCGCCGATCTGCGCCGACCCGCCCGGGTATGTGAAGTTGGGAACTTGCAGCCCGATTTTCATTTTGACACATGCTCTCCAAAGGACGGCCCATGCACCGACGGACCGGCGCAGAGTAGCGCCAATGAAATGCCTTGAGAAGGAGAGAAGGAACGCGCGGCGCGCAATGCTCAGCGCAGATCCGGCGAACGCCAGCGCTTTTCCGGGCGGCCGGGGCGATTGTGGCGCACCAGGCAGACGAAGCACGTGTCGTACTGGAACAGGAATTCCTTGTAGATCGAGAAATTGAAGAAGATGTCGGCGATGTCCTGAGTCTTGAAATCCCAGTGATGGAATTGATTGTAGTGGGTCGTCTTCTTGATGGGAAATGACACCACGAGGGATTCGACCGCATGGGCTTCGACAAAGTCATTGAGCACCTTGGGGGCTTCCAGATGCTCGATGGTTTCGATGGAAACCAGCGTATCAGCCAGTTCGATTTTGACAGCGCCGATCTCACCATGAATGAACTTGACCCGGTCGCCGCCGTATTCGCGTGTGGCGAAGTCGACGGCTTCGGCGCTCATGTCGATGCCGTAAGCGCGGGTCACGTCCGGATTCTTGGCGAGAATGTGCGTGCCGTACCCGCAGCCGCAGGCGCTGTCCACGGTGACGCCGTGAACGAACTGCCGCGCCACCGCATAGCGTTCGATATGCCGCCGCCGGAGAATATCCTGCTCGAGGCTTTCAGTCTCGGCGCGCGGAATGAACAGGCGCTCGTCGGCCTTGTTCGTGATGCCCTGGTTTGTGATTCCGGGCGCGGCGACCAGTGCGGCGGCGTCTTTCATGGGCGTATCCGACTTGGGCTTATCAAGCTTGGGCATATCAGGGGTGTTCCCCGTCCATCCTGCCACGGTGCCGCGAAAAGCCTAGCAAAGGGTAAACAACCCGTTACTTTTCACGCCACGGGAAAGTTCGGCTTTCGCTTCTGGAGGAAGGCCGACACCCCTTCCTTGAAATCAGCGCCGCTGAGCGCATCGATAAAAAGGCGACGGCTGTCGCGGTCGTCGTCCGTGGCCCCATCCAGGATCATCTGCGCGACACGCTTGGTGGCACGGGTGGAGTATTGGGACATGCTGGCGATCTGCCCGGCATAGGCATCGACCACGGCGTCAAGATCCGGCGCCGGCACCAGCCGATCGATCATCCCCAGGGCATGGGCTTCCGATGCGTCGAGGATGCGCGCGGTATAGAGGATGTCCTTGGCGCGGGCGGGGCCGACCATGTCCATCAGCCGCTTGGTGTCGGCGAGACTATAGGCGATGCCGAGCTTGGCGGGTGTGATGGCGAACCGCGCGCCGGTATCGGCAAACCGCAGATCGCAGCACAGCGCTATGCCGCAACCGCCACCCATGCACGCCCCACGCACCTTGGCGATGGTCGGTTTGACGTTGCGTGCCAGCCGCGCCTGGGCGTCATGCGTGACGTCGGCAAAGGTATCGCCGAATTTCGGATTGGCAAAAGCCTGTTCGACTTCCTCGATGTCGGCGCCGGCCGAGAATGTATCGCCTTCGCCGGTGATCACGATGACCTTGACCGCCGTATCCCGGTCAGCGTCTTCGATGGCGCCGATCAGCCGCCGCCACATGTCGACCGTCAAGGAATTCTTCTTGGCTGGGCGATTTAGATAAATTGTGGCTATCGCGCCGTTACGGCGAGCGTAGATGGCATCTTTCGGCATCAGCGGTCCAGACTGGGGGTGACGCTGCAACATTCATAGCGCATCGCGCGTATACTACAAATGCCGAGAACAGCACGGACCGGAGGGAGCGGAGGATTCCGGCGTTCGAAATCCGTAATTGCGAACTCCAGAATTTGCTGGTCCGGCGTGACGCGCAAAACCCTTACCCCTAGCCATTGCCTCGGCGCATTGTAGTATGCGGCATGAACTCCACATTGCAATCCACCACGACCACCATCGATCATCTCGGCATTGTCGCCAGGGATGTGGCGGCTCTGCGCGAAGCCTATACCCGGCTCGGTTTTACCGTGACGGCGGCGACGCCGGTGATGCAACCCGGACCTGACGGAAAACGGGAAATTCCCCTCGGCCAGGTCGCCGCCCATGTGGCATTTTCATCTACCTGCCTTGAGTTGATCGCCGTACGCCATCCTGGGCAGGGAAACCACCTGGACAAATGGCTCGCGCGCCATGAAGGCCTGCACGTGCTCGGCCTCCACGCCGACGATGTCGCGCATGCGTCCAACGAGCTTGTGGCCGCCGGCCTCATCATGCCGCCGGTGCGCGCTTCGTCGCGGCGGATCACCGGCAACGGCGTGAAGGGCACCGCGCGGTTCAAGTGGTTCGAACTGCCGGAATCCATCGCCCGGGAGGGCTTCGCCTACGTCGTTCAACATGAGACACCGGAGCTGGTGTTCGATCCTCGGCTCACCACCCACGCCAATGGCGCGCTGGGCATTCGCAGTGTGTTCGCCGTTGTCGATAACATGGACGAGGCATTCGCCCGCTACCAGCGTTTGCCGGGAACCAAACGCCGTTCCTTCGCCATCGGCCGCACGATTATCATGAATCAGCAGCAGTTCGTGGTGGTGGAACGGAGCGGCTTCGCCGCGATGTTTCCCGGGCTGGACGTTCCCCCCGCGCCCCATCTTGGCGGCTTCGCCCTCGCCGTCGCGGATATCGCCGCCACCCGCTCCGTGCTCGCCAAGGCCGGGGTCTACTTCATGAACTGGGGCGAACAAGGCCTATGGATTCCGCCGGAGGATACCGGCGGTACGGTGCTGGCGTTCGTGGATCAAAGCACGCCCACTTAAAGGTGTTACGATATCGGCGCGCTTCCCAATGGAGACATCCACACCATGCGCGCAAAGTTGAACCGTCTCTTCGCGTTTGTCGTGATTTTGGGCGTTGGCGTCACGCCAGCGTGTCGAACCCTCGGAGCGGCTAGCGCAACTTCGGGCGCGGTCGAGTCTCCCGGCGTGATCCTCGGCGGCGATATTACTTTAAGCGGCGCCCGTGACGCCGTGCTCGCCTTGGCCGGAAGCATCGTGGTGACCGACGTGCACATGGGCAACCTGGCGGCGGCGGGTGGCGGCGTGCAGATGGTGAGCGGCGATATCGGCCGGCTCGCGGTCGCCGGCGGCACGGTTGCAATCGACGGTGGACAGGTGGGCGACGTGTTTGCCTCTGCCGGCGATCTCAAGGTCAATAGTCATGTGACCGGCGATCTGCGCGCTGCGGCCGGGACAATCGTCTTGACCAAGGACGCGGTCATAGGCGGCAACGCCGCCCTCACCGGAGGCGACATCGCCATCGACGGCACCGTCGGCAACAACCTCTCGGCCCGTGCGGACCATATCTCCCTGGCGGGCACAATTGGTGGAAACGTGCGCCTGATTGGCGCCGACATCACGATCGCACCCGGCACGCGGATCGGCGGCGATCTGACCTATGCAGGGCCGGAACACATCTCGCTGCCGGCCGACGTGACCGTAGGCGGCAAGGTGCTGCGGCGAGCGCTGGGCGAAGCGCAGGACCGGGGCGAACGACATACGACGATGCTGGGCCACGCCGTGCGCATGGCAGGCGTCGTCGGCCTCGGCGGTCTCGCGCTCTGCGGCCTTGCGCTGTTGCTGGCGATACCTCCGCTGCTTGCATCCGCGGAGGAAACATTGGTGCACGCCTTTCCCGCCAGCATTCTCACCGGACTCATCGCCGCGTGCGCCTTGCCTGTGGCCATCGTTGTCCTGCTTGTGACCGTGATCGGCATTCCCATGGCGCTGCTGGCCATGGCCGCCGCCGCCACAGTAACGGGCTTTGGATTGCTCACGGTTTGCCGGTGGAGCGGCGATATCCTGCGGCAGAGACTCGGTCAGCCCGATCCCCCCGGATTGACACCACGGGTCGGGTGGATGGCGGCTGGCTTTGGCGTCTTTGTCGCCGCAGGCCTGGTTCCCATGGTCGGCGGGCTGGCCCAGAGCATCGCCATCCTGGGTGGTTGCGGCGCCGTGATCCTCACCCTATGGCGGCGGCCCTGGGCAAAGGCTTGAGAACGGCCCAGGGGAGAGCGTCGACACATCTGTCACCGCCGGACGAGAACAAAACGTGTTCCCCGGGAAAGGGAAAACATCACGCGATGCCCCTGAGAACGAACGCGTAATAGTTGTGCGTTGCCCTTGCGCCGGTTATTCGGCTGCCCGTCGCAGGGCCGTCGCCGAAGCGCCTGCGGGAGGCGGCGGTGTCCGCAATGTGAGAAGCGCGCCCACCGCGAACAACAACCATCCGATGAGCGCGGCGGTCCCACCCCACGGCGCGAAAAAATGCGGCAGGCTGAAGGCCGACGCATAAAGCGCGCCCGGAAACAGAATGATGGCCGCCATCATGAGCCCGGCTGCCGCGCGCAAAATGCAGCGGGCAGGACTCGCCGACAGCCGGTCGGCGATAGCCGCAATAAGGATCAATGCGAGGGCGTGGTCCATTTGGAACTGTGTCGCCTGCCTGAACATGGCGACGGCGTGGTCGCCGTCCGGCGTGCCGTGGGCGAGCCCATGGGCGGCAAACGCCTCCAGGCCCACGGCCGACATGCCAGCGACGGCACCGAAGGCATATACGATGGCGGTGAAACGGCTTGTATTCATGGGATCTCCGCGCGCGAGCAAAAAATGGGGCCGGGGCGTGCCTAACGGGCCTGGAGCGCCAGCGCCTGCTCCAGCTTATGGAAGCCGGCGAGAAATCGCCGCTCAGCTTCGGCAACGGGCAAAGGCGTCAGCTTGATATCCTTCATGGCCTTTTCCTTGAAGTGGAGCACGGTCCGGCATTCCTTTTCCGTGAAGCCCGCCAACTGTATGGCCTCCGTCACCGCCGCGATCCGGTCGGCGCGCTTGATGGCGGCGGCATCCGCCGCGGGTAGAACCGCCGGCAGACCGAAGCGAATACGTACCGCGCACATGAGTCCGCGCTCGACTTCCTTGAAGACGTCGCCGACCACAGCCTTGAGGGGGGTGATCAGATCATGTGTCACATACTCGGAGGCGTCGTGAAGCTTGGCCGCCATGAGCAGGCGGGCAGGCGCGCGAGGATACAACCGCTGCGTGATTTCAACCACGAGGTCGGAATGCTGGGCGATGCTCCATCCATGGGCACCCTTGGTCTGTCCGTTCCAGCGGGTATTGCGAGCCAAACCGAGGGCGATGTCTTCGATCTCGATATCCAAAGGCGAGGGTTCAATCAGGTTGAGCCGGCGACCGGATAGCATACGCTGCCAGGTGCGCGGCGCGTGCGCGGCCAAATGGCGATTGGCCAAGTGCCGGTTTGTTACGTGGGCAGACCCTGGGGGAGGCCCCAGGGGAGAACGGCGGACCGGGGGGGTCATCCGGATACTCCGAGTGGGTTTTCTGAATGGGTTTAATTCTTTGAACAGAAAGAATACCTTATAAACGAGCTGGGGCATCCTCCGAAGAACACGGAGGTGGCAGGTAAAGCACGGGCGGACCGGGGACGATGGTCAAGGCGACCTCAGACTATCTTAAGCCGATTTCGTTCCTGATCGTGGACGACAAGTCGTACATGCGTCGCGTCGTCAAGAACGTGCTTGAGACCTTGGGCGCACGCCTGCTCGAAGAAGCCAATGATGGCTCAGAGGCCCTCGCCAGCATCCGGAACTGGCCGCCGGATATTATCCTGACCGAGTGGCGTCTCTATCCCATGACCGGCCTGGAACTGCTCAAGGCGATTCGCGCCGAACGCGGCAGCATTCGTTTCACGCCCGTGGTCATGATCACGTCCGAGACCAGGCGCGAGAAAGTGATCCAGGCGCGCAATACCGGCATTACCGAATTCGTCGCCAAGCCGTTCAATGCCAAGAGCCTGCTGCTGCGTATTAAAGAAGTCATCGAGCGGCCGCGACCTTATGTGGATGTGGGCTCCTATTTCGGGCCCGACCGCCGCCGCCGTACGGAGGTCATGGCCGAAGGCGAGGAACGCCGCGGCCAGGGCGGACCCCGGGAGCCGGCGCCTCCCACCAAGGGACCGCGCGGCATGACCCAGGAACAGATTGACCGCCTGGTTGCGGGCGACAATATCCGCGAGCATTAGCGCTCCCGAATTTCCCGACGTATACACTCCCCTAGCCAGGATATTTCGCAGGATCTCTCCATGTCCGATAACGTCGTCATCATTGGTGCCGGGCAAGCCGGCGCCCAGGTTGCCATCTCCCTCCGTACCGGCGGATTTACCGGACCGATCACCATGATCGGCGATGAGGGCTACGTGCCCTATGAGCGGCCGCCGCTGTCGAAACATTACTTGGCCGGCGACATGGACGAGAGCCGCATGCTCATGCGCCCGCCGGAATACTACGCGCAACACACTGTCGATATGCGTCTCAACGCCACGGTCACGCGCATCGACCGAACCGGGTCGGCGGTTGAACTGGCCGACGGCACGCGATTGCCGTACCGCTGGCTGGTTCTGACCACGGGCGGCCGTGTGCGCCGCCTTACCGCACCGGGCGCGGATCTGGGCGGAGTCTATTACCTGCGCACCATCGCCGATGTTGCCGCTTATCGCGAACGTCTGACGGCCGGAACGCGTCTGGTGATTGTCGGCGGCGGCTATATCGGCCTTGAGGTCGCGGCGGTGGCGCAGAAGAAAGGCTGCCACGTCACCGTGCTAGAAGTGCTGCCCATGGTACTCAACCGGGTCGTCGCGCCCGAGATGTCCAAGTTCTACACCGACGTGCATACCGCCGCCGGTGTGGATATTCGCGTCAATACCGGAGTCACCGCGTTCACCGGCGACAAACAGGTGCGCGAGGTACGATGCGGCGCGGAAGCCATCCCGGCGGATATGGTGATCGTGGGAATCGGCATTGTGCCCAATGTCGAGTTGGCCGCGGACGCCGGCTTGAAGGTCGACAACGGCATCGTCGTCGATGACCTGACCCGGACGGAAGATCCGCAGATTCTGTCGCTGGGGGATTGCGCCAACTTTCCCAGCGGACTCTACGGCGGACGCATGCGCCTTGAATCCGTGCCCAACGCTCTGGGCCAAGGCAAGGCCGCGGCCTCGGTGATTCTCGGCAAGCCAGTGCCGTTCACGGAAGTGCCGTGGTTCTGGTCCGATCAGTACGATCTCAAGCTGCAGATGGCGGGCGTGTCCCGTCCGGGCGATCAGATCGTTATCCGCGGCGATATGGCCGCGCGAAAGTTTTCCGCCTGCTACCTGCGCGACGGCGTGTTTGTCGCGTGTCAGGCCGTCAACATGGTGCGGGACTTCATGCAGGCGAAACCGCTCATCGCCAGTCGCTGGCGCCCCGATCCGGTGAAACTTGCCGATGCCTCCGTAACCTTGAAGGATATGGCGGCGTAAAGCCGTTCGATCATGACCCACGCAAATCTGTTCGACATTTTCGCCGCGCGCTTTCCCAAGGATGGCGCAGCCCCGTTCCTGACCACCCGCGACGGACACACCACAACCTATGGCGCGCTCGCCAACCTGTCGGCGCGCATGGCCCATTGCCTCGTCGCCCACGGCGTACGGCCGGGCGACCGGGTTGCGGTCCAGGTGGAGAAAACCCCGGAAGCCGTGTTTCTCTATCTGGCGTGCCTGCGCGCGGGAGCCGCTTTATTGCCACTCAATCCCGCCTACCGCAGCGACGAGCTGGAATACTTTCTGGATGACGCCGCGCCCGCCCTGGTGGTGGGCGATCCGGCCAATGCCGATCTGAAAAGCCTATGCGCCAAACGTCCGGGAATGCACTTATTGACCCTCGACGCCCGTGGTCACGGCACGCTCATGGACGAGAGCCGTGATCGCGACGGCGCGTTCGCCACCGTGCCCCGCGCCGACGACGACCTGGGTGCGATCCTCTATTCCTCGGGCACGACCGGGCGCCCCAAGGGCGTGATGCTGAGCCATCGCAATCTCGCGTCCAACGCGGCGACGTTGCACAAGCTCTGGCAGTTCCGTCCCGGCGACGTGCTGCTGCACGCCTTGCCGATCTTTCATACCCACGGCTTGTTCGTGGCTCTCAACACCACGCTCATGAACGGTTCGGCGATGATCTTCCATAATCGCTTCACCGCCGAGGATGTGATCGCCGACCTGCCACGCGCCACAGTGTTCATGGGGGTACCGACGTTTTACACCCGGCTGCTGGCGACGCCCGCCTTTGATCGCGCGGTGTGCCGCAATATCCGCTTGTTCATCAGCGGATCGGCGCCCCTGCTGGAAGAAACCTTCCAGCAGTTCGAGAGCCGCACCGGCATCCAGATCCTTGAGCGCTATGGCATGACCGAGGCGGGCATGATCACCAGTGCCCACATCGATAAGCCGCGTCGCGCCAATACCGTCGGCTGGCCTTTGCCCGATGTGAACTTGCGCATCGTCGGCGAGGACCAAAAGCCGGTCGCATCCGGCGCGACGGGGGAAATTCAGATCAATGGGCCGAACGTCTTCCGTGCCTATTGGAAAAAGCCCGAGAAGACCGCCGAAGACATCACCGCCGACGGCTGGTTCAAGACCGGCGACCTGGCCCGCGTCGAGCCCGACGGCATGATTTCAATCGTCGGCCGCGCCAAGGATATGATGATCAGCGGCGGCTTTAATGTGTACCCCAAGGAAATCGAGGATGTGCTCGATGGCATTCCCGGCATCGCGGAAAGCGCGGTGGTGGGCATGCCCCATCCGGATTTCGGCGAGGCCGGCCTTGCGGTGCTCACCCTCGTGCCGGGCAAATCTCCGCCCGAGGACACGGCCTTGCGCGCCGCCCTCAAGGCGCATCTCGCCAACTACAAAGTTCCGAAACTCATGGTCGTCGCCGACACGCTGCCGCGCAACGCCATGGGCAAGGTGCAGAAAAAACTTCTGCGCGAAACTTACAAGGTCGCGTGGGAGAAGATGCTCACGGGGGAAACCGCGTGAACCCGGTCGATACTGCCGATCGTTATTTCGCTGGCGTGCGAGCGCGCGATCTCGAAGGCCTAACGATGCTGTTCGCGCAAGATGCCACATTCACCCTGCCCGATGGCCGCGAACTCTCCGGCATCGCCGCCATTCGGGAGATGTACAGCCATCTCTTCGCCGCCCAGGCGCCGTTCCCCACGCCGGTGGCCATGGTCGCCGGGACAAATGGCGTCGCGACGGAAATCGAGGCGCGTTTTCCGGACGGAACCATCCGCCGCACCGCCAACTTCTTCCATCTCAATAACGATGGACTGATCAAACGCCTGAGCGTCTACGCCCGGAGCGGCTGATCACCGGCCGGTCAGCCGCCCTCGGTCGCGGCGCGGCTGAGCCGGGCGAGCAAGGCTTGCGCGGCCGGCACGAGCGCGGCCAGCGCAACATCATCGCCCGGGGCCAGCATCTTGGCGTGATCGAGATCCTTGCTCAGGAGTTCTCGAATCGCGACCGCGCCTTCCGGACGCAGCAATCCCGGTACCACCCGCAGCGCATATCCCTGGGCGGAGCCGGTCATCAGAGCCAAGCGCAATTGCTCGCGATCGAAATTCAGGCGTTCGCCAAGATCGAGGATGGCGGCGGACATGCCGTAGTTCGCAATCGACACCAGATTGTTGAGCAGCTTGGCTTCCATGCCCCGGCCGACCGGGCCCAGATGGAACGTCGACTTGCCGTAGGATTCGAGCAACGGCCTGACCCGTTCGAACGCCGCCTTGTCGCCGCCCACATAGATCGCCAGCTCGCCCGCAAGCGCGGCAGGCCCGCCGCCGGAAACACCGGCATCGAGAAGATCGACATCGTGCGTCTTGGCGGTGTCGGCCAACTGCTGGCAAAGCCCCGGGTCAACGGTTGAATGGACGATGAATACGCCGCCTTTGCCAAGCGCGGCGAAGAGGGCGCCGTCGCCGGCCAGTGCCACAAGATCCTTGTCCATGCGAACGCACACGCACAGCACGTCGACCTGCTTGGCGGTGGCAATCGGGTCGGCACTCCGCGCGGCGCCGGGCTCATCAAAAGCCGACAGCGCCTGCGGATTGATATCGCAGGCGACGAGGTCGTAGCCGCTGCGCGCGATACGGCGGGCGATTGGACCCCCTTGATTTCCCAAACCGACGAATCCGACTTTCATGGCGTATCCTCCGCAGCCGTCACGACGTCACGTTAGCCTGTGAACTCGGGAAAATACCGCGCCGTCATCCGCTCGAAGTGAGCGACGAGGTTGCCGTACTTGGCCGTGGCCACACGCAAGGGATTGCTCCAGGGCTGACGCACGATGCCGCCAATGAAGGACGCAAGACAGGCGTCGAACACCGTCGGCTCATCGCCGAAACCATAGGTGCGCGTTCCAAGCCAGTGACCAAGGGCGGCGACATCAGCGATGCCCAATTGCCAGATCGTGTCCGGGTCGTGACGGCCGATCCCCTGCGCATGGAGCGTGCGGCGCATGGCACGGCGCAGCATGGGAACGGCCACGACGGCGACCGGGCCGGGAAGACCGAGGATCATGCGGATATAGGCGTCCGTCTCGGCCCAGGCATCCACGTCGACCCACCGGGCATAGACCATCACCCAATAGAGATGCTCTTCCATCATGCGTTGCAAAGCGAGGGATTCGGCACGCTGGGCCAAAGTCAACTTGCCGTCGACGCGGTGACCGAAGCCACGTTCCAGATGATCGATGATGATGCCGGAGTCGGCCATCAGCTTGCCGTCGAGCCTTATATATGGCGCCTTGCGCGTCGGCGACGCCGGGCGGCCTTTAAGCGCGACAACCTTGTGCTCGAACCCGCCCATGCGCAGGTACATTTCCAGCTTCATACAGAACGGGCTCGCGTTCGGTAGCCCCATGTGCGGCTTGTATTGGTAAAGGGTGATGGTCATGAGCCCCTCCTGGGGACGCGTGCCGATGCGGACTTCGATCCGAGTTTAGAGCATTCGGTTGGAGGAATTAAATGAAACCGCCGGCTTGGTGCTGCCAGAGCTTGGCATAAACACCGCCAGCACGGCGCAGGTCTTCGTGGCGGCCCTGTTCGACGATCTTGCCGCCGTCGAGCACGAGAATCCGGTCCATGTGCATGATGGTCGACAGGCGATGAGCGATGGCGATCACGGTCCGGCCGCGCATGAGCGCCAGCAACGCATCCTGAATCAAATGCTCCGCCTCGCTGTCGAGGGATGACGTGGCTTCGTCCAGCAGCAGCACGGGCGCATTCTTGAGGAAAGCGCGGGCGATGGCAACGCGCTGGCGTTCGCCGCCTGACAGCTTCATGCCTTTCTCGCCCACCACCGAGTCGTAGCCCGTGGGCCTGACGCTGATGAATTCATGGCAGTGCGCCATCTTGGCCGCGGCGACGATCTCAGCCTCGCTGGCGTCGGGACGGCTGTAAGCGATATTGTCGCGGACCGAGCGATGAAACATGCCGGGACTCTGCGGCACCTCGGCGAAACTGTGGTGCAGGGAATCCCACGTGACGCCGGCAACGTCCTGGCCATCGATCAGAATGCGCCCGGTGCGCAGGGGAAACTGGCGGCGGAGCAGTTTAATGAACGTGCTCTTGCCGGCGCCGGATGGCCCGACCAGACCGATCCGTTCACCGGCGGCAATGTGCAGATTGAAATCGGCGAACACCGTGGTGCCGTCGGCGTAAGCAAAATTGAGATCGTGGATATCGATGGCACCGCGCGTTACCTGCAGCGTCACCGCGCCGGGCACATCGACAATTTCATGAGGCGCCAGCACCGTGTCGAGGGCATCGCTGAGCAGCCCCAGGTGTTCGAAGTAGACGAAAAGCTGATCGCCGAAAGTACGGATCTGACCCGCCACCAGCATGAACAGGGTCACCAGCATCGTGAAGGCACCGACGGTGATCGTACCCGTCCGCGCCGCGCTGAACGCGTTCCACGCCAGCCACGCCAGAAACCCGAAGCTCAACGTATGCAGCACAAGGCGCATCTTGGTGGCGGCTAGGCGCAGGTCGATGAAGGCGGCGCTTTCCCGATCGCTGAACGGGCGCAAAGTACGCCGCTCGAAATCGGCGGCGGCAAAGCCGCGCACCACGTCCCAATTGGCGACGGTGTCGCTCATGCGCGCCGTCTGCTCCGAGGATGCGATCGAGCTGGCCTTGGCATAACCGCGCAGCCGCTGTGCCATGAACGCCGACAGGGCGGTGAACCCTATCAGGAACGCCATGGAGAGCCAGATGAGGTCCGGCGCATTGCGGGCGATGATCAGCCCCGTGACGACAAACAGCACGGCGAATTTGGCCAGGTTGGAGCCGACGTAATCGATCACCGTCACACTCGATTGGGCCGCGACCCGGATTTTGTGCGCCAGCGCACCGCTGGCCTGATCGAGAAAATACCGCGGCGCATGGCCGAGCAGATAGGCGAACAACTCGTCATGGATGCGCGCCCGCATGGTCATCTGCGTATAGTTGGTGAACGTGGAATAGGCGTGGGTGAACAGATACCCGGTCAGCCATGTGGCGCACAGGGCCGCGAACCACGCCACCGGATTGACGGAGCTGCCGGCGGTGTGGGCCAGGGTATTCACCAGCTGGCCGAGCACGTAGCTCTGGCCCGTATCCACCGCCGAGGATGTGGCGATCAGCGCCATCATCAGAACCACATGGCCGCGAAAGCCCCCACGCATGTAATGCCAGATGAAGGCAAAAGGGGTACGCGGCAGCGCGCCCACGAGCGGCGGCGTGTCCGGGTTTGTCGTCGGGGTGATCACGGACAGTCGGGAATCGTCAGGCACGGCAAAAAAACCAATCCACCGGTTCAGGGGCGATCTTCACGGGCACGCAGTGTAACGCGTCGGCACGGGTGGTCCGATTCTAACATCCGCTCCACCGGAGACGCCCCGCGCCATGAGGAGATATGGCATTCTTTGCCAAATTATGCCATGTTTGGTACTCAGAAGGATCGATGCCATGGCAACCATGAACGTCTCGCTGCCTGACCCCATGAAGGACTGGGTTGAGGAACAGGTGAAGGGCGGAACCTATGCCAACGCCAGCGATTATATCCGCGACTTGATCCGCCACGATCAGACCTCGCGTGCGGCATTGGAGGCCGCCATTGCCGAAGGGCTGAGCAGCGGCAGAAGCAGCCGCAAAGCCGAGGACGTGATGGCGGGCGCCAAGGCAAGGCTCAAGCGTGGCTAAATACGTCCTTTCCAAGAAAGCCGATGACGACCTGGATGAAATCTACGTTTACTCCGTGCGGAGCTTTGGCGAGGCGCGAGCTGATGCCGGGGGCATGGCGGGGGGGGATGAAGCGCCGATCCCAGTTCGCGGGGAAACACACCGCGCCGATTTAGCGACTATGCCGCTCTCGGCTTGTTTACGGTCTCGATGCGGTTGAGAACCCTGCCAAGATCGCGCTCTGCGATCTGAACGTCATAATCATTTTGCAGATTGAGCCAAAGCTGCGCCGTAGTGCTTAATGCCTTCGCAAGGCGAAGCGCCGTATCAGCGCTAATGCCGGTCTGCTCGCTCGCGATCCGTTCGATCCGCGTACGAGGCAAGCCACAGGTCTTGGCAAGCGCGCCTGCCGACATTTTCAGCGGAACGAGAAACTCCTCGCGCAAAACCTCACCAGGGTGCATGGGCTTTAGTTTCTTAGCCATTTTCGCGCCGCTCTCCTAGTGGTAGTCCACAATTTCAACGTCCGTCGGACCATCCGAGGTCCAAACAAAGCATACTCGGAACTGGCCGTTGATCCTGATCGCGTGCTGTCCCTTGCGATCACCCGCCAACGCCTCAAGGCGGTTGCCTGGAGGCGACCTCAGGTCGCTAAGAGCACTCGCCGCGTTGAGGTAGCGCAATTTCCGGCGCGCCGCCTTGACAAGATCGGCCGGAAAGCCCTTGGGACATACGCCATTAAAAACCACCTCAGTGGCCTTGTCCCGGAACCTCCTGATCATCGACATCATGTATCATTAAATGATACATATGTCAAATCTGCTGGCCCCGCTTTTCCGTGACCAGACAGCAAACTCCATCGTCCGCCGACCTCGCAAACGACAGCGGCGGGCGAAAGGTTGCGGTCGAGGCATGCGCCGGTCAGCCCGCCACTCTTGCGTGGCGACACCGCGCTGCTCAGCTTCGAGCCCCGCTCACACCCACCCGGTTCGTAACCGCCGCGGCTTCGGCGTTGCAGCCCCGGTCGAAACGTAGCGCCAGCGATTCGCAGCGCGCGAGACGGGTGGTCGAGAGACGTGAAGCAGGGTAGATTCGCCACCATAAGTTCGAGGTGCCCTGCGTGCTGGTACAAACGCTGAGCAAAGGAGTCGAGGGTGGAACGTTCTTCTAAGCCGAACCTCATCCAGAGGATCAATCCGGCCGTCAGATACATTCTGGACGCAGTGTCAGTCGCCGCCGTCACGGCATTTGTACTTCTCATTTCTTCATCGGTGCGAAACCCGATAACAGGAAAGCTGACGCTGAATCCGGATGCGCTAGACGGCTCTCTTCACACACACGGGCTCGGCAAACTTTTCGGGCTCACCTTCCTCACAGGAGGAATAGGCATCCCCTGGTTAGTTTGCCGAGTGGTCTACTTCGGCAACAACGAGTATCGGACAGTGTGGCTGCTGACGAAGATTGGCTACGGTCCTCGCCTACAGCAAAGCTTCGAACGCACGGGGAAGCCGCCGGAAATGGCCGAGTGGCTTGCACGAGCCGGCTACAACAAGGAGGAAATCAACTGGCGCGGCTGGTGGCGCTACGCCGTCGCGTTCGTGCTCATTGCGCTCATGGTGGCGCAGCTTCGGAGTCTCCGGTAGCCGTACCGGAAGCCACCCTGCGGGGGCCTGGCGGGGGATAGGGCCTAGGAAGGCCGTCGTACGAAGCGAAAAGTCGTTGGAAAGAATGGCGCGCCGTAGGGGATGAAAGCGGGCACCGCTGGACCATTGTAATAAACGGGTTATCCCGGTCATCACGCCGCCGTTCCCCCTCTTTTACAACGACAGACGCATGAACCGCATGACCTGAGCCATTCAGCGCCTGGCGTAAAGGGCACTTCAAACCATCATAACAGACCATAACAAATAGTTTTCATTCGCAACTTTCGCGGGTGTAGGATGATGCATATCCTGCTTCTTGGGCTTCTACAGAGAATGGTCTCAAACCCGTAGTGGCTTAGTTGTAGCGGGG
>SCTM01000148.1 GCA_004297485.1 Rhodospirillaceae bacterium | reverse complement strand
ATGCGACCACGGGATCGAGCCCGGCGGAAGGCTCGTCGCAGAACAAAATGCGCGGGTCCATGACCACGGCACGGGCAAAAGCAGCGCGCTTGATCATGCCGCCGGAAAGCTCGGATGGCATGAGATTCTCGAATCCGGCGAGATTGACCACCTGCAGCTTGAGCCGAGCCATGATGCGCATGGTCTGGATGTCGAGCTTGGTATGCTCGCGCAGCGGCAGCATGATATTATCGATCACGGTCATGGAGCTGAACAGGGCGCCGCCCTGAAAGGCGACGCCGAGCTTTCGTCGCAAGCGCGTGCGTTCGAGGTTCGAGATGGAGCCAAGGTCCTGGCCAAGAATGCGGACCGTGCCCGACGTAGGATGGATCAAGCCGAGCAGCGTATTGAGCAATGTGCTTTTCCCGGAGCCCGAGCCGCCCATGATCACCAAAATCTCGCCGGGGCGCACGTCGAGATTGATCTCGTGTAAAATCTTGCGACTGCCGTAGTGGGTGACAAGCTGGTTGACTTCGATGACCGGCGCTTCGGCAGGCGGGTTGGCGGTTGCAAGAGCGGGCGTCGCCATGCCTGTTCACCGCGTCGTGATATAGGTGAAGATCATGTCGGTCACGATGATCGCACTGATGGATAGCACGACAGAGCGCGTGGTCATGCGGCCGACGCCCTCGGCGCCGCCTTCCACATTGGCGCCGTTGATGACCCCCACCAACGTGATGAGGATTCCGAACAGCACGCTTTTATAAAGACCGTGCATCACATCCTCAACGCGGACAAGGCTGGTGAGTTGATCCACATACGCGCCCAGACTGATGCCGAGCTCGATCCTGACATACCATCCGGCACCGGCGAGCATGACCAGATCCGCCCAGAAGGCCAGCACCGGAACCATGATCGTCATGGCGATCAAGGCCGGCGCGACAACAAATCGAACCGGCTCGATTCCCATGACCTGCAGAGCGTCGATCTCCTGACTGATCCGCATGGTGCCAATCCGCGCGGCAAGGGACGACCCCGTGCGCCCGGCCACAAGGATACCGGTGATGAGCGGCCCGAATTCGCGCACCACCGCGAAACCGAGTCCAATCACCACCTGATCTTCGGCACCGAAAATCTTCAAGGAATAGATGCCCTGGATAGCCAACATGATGCCGATGGTGACGGACATCATGGATATGATGGGGATGGCACGAACGCCCACTTCCATGCAGCGCTCGAAGGTGGCGACGATACGGACGGGCTGCTCCTGCCGGCGTCCCATCGCGATCCAGTACACCACCTGGCCCAGCAAAACCGCGCCAAATCCGAATTCGGCGATGCCGGCGACAGCCCGTTGTCCCATACCCGTGAGAAAATCGCGCGCACCGTCGACACCGAATCGCCCGCCACGCTCTGGAGCGCGCTGACCGGCGACGTCAGCCATGGCGTCAGCCTTGAGCGGCGACGGCCGCTTCCACGGTGGGATGGATGGAAAACACCCGGTCAAGACGCGCCAGACTCAAAACGCGCATGACGGCGGCCGAAACATTGACGAGCGCGAACGATCCGTTCTTCTTGCGCGCCAGTTGGAAAGCTTCGACCAGTGACGCGACACCGGACGAATCGATATAGGTCACGCCGGCCAGATCGACGATCACGCGATTGTGCGTGTCGAAACACGCAAGCAATTGCTGCCGCACACCGGGCGAACTCTGGAGATCGACGTCGCCGGAAAGAGCGATCACCGCATTTCCGTCGACCACGCGCTTGTCCAACGCCATCCGTTTCTCCTGAGTGTCCGATCCCAGATCAAATTCGGCGATCCGCAAAGTCGGCCGGCAACCATATTAACGCATTATAAGTCTTTATACCTTGGTTCCCAACCGTTTGGTCAACTTGAATAAATTGCCGACTCCGGGCGGCGGCGGGACGAATCGGGCATCGTCACAGACCGAACGAATGAGATGCACGCCCAGCCCCCCCGGCCGCACGTCACCCAGCTCGCGGGGCTTGATGGACGCTGGATCTACCGGCGCCGCAAAGTCCATCAATTGCACTTCCAGCGTCTCACCCCGGCGGATGAAATCAAGGACGATGTCACCGCTTTCGCCGCGGCTGCCGTACGCATGGCGAATGATGTTCTGGCAGGCCTCGTCAACCGCCATGACCAAATCGGCGGCCCAGCCGTGATCGGCATTGCAGAAACGAGCCGCCTGCTCCACAGCGGTGCGAATGAGCCGGAGCCGGTCGGCGCAGGCGGGTACCCGCAGCCGCATGATTTCGCCGTCGCTGGTCGTGTTGTCCACCGGCGACGGCGACGGCACGACATGAAGCGGTGCATTGTCCTCGACAACGAGAAGCGTGAGATCGTCGCGAAGAGATTGCCCCGGCAGCTTCACGGCACCGGCAATATTCTTCAGCCGCAATTCCGGCGACTCTTCCGCATGACTGCGGATCAGAGCGCGCGCACCGTCGATTCCCAACATACCGCCACCGAACGTCGTTGCTTCCGTCAGGCCATCGGTGAAGACATAGAGCGAGCCGCCACCGAGATCGAGGTCGATGGTCGGGAATCCATCCGGACCGGCGATTCCCGTGGCGATCCCAAGCGGCGGTGCGTCGGCGGGAATCGCGGTAAAGCGCTGGGCCGCGCCGTGGAACAACAGCGGCGGCTCGTGGCCGGCATTGCTCAGACGCACGCGACCGGTGGCGGGATCGAACAGACCGCCAACCATGGTGACGAACATGCCATGAGAATTGGTCTCGCAGAGTTCGTTATTGATCGCCCCTAGAAGCTGGCCGGGATGTTCGGCGCTTTTCGCCAGACACCGAAACAGGCTGGAGGTCTTGGCCATCATCAGCGCCGCGTTCATCCCCTTGCCGGAAACGTCTCCGACATTGAACCAAATCCGCCCGTCGGGAAGGACGAGAATATCGAAGAAATCCCCCGACACGGCCCGCGCCGGAATATTCAGGCCATGCACGGGAAAGTCGCGCGCCGCCGGTTTGGGAAGAAGATCCCGTTGGATCTCAGAGGCCAGGTCCAGTTCGTGGCGTTCCCGTTCCTGCTGGACCAAACGATCGGTGAGCCGGAAATTGTGAATCGCGAGCGCCGCCGCGCGAGCCAAGGTCTCAAGGAGGACCAAGTCCTCCGCGGCGAACAGTCCGTCGCCACCGACCTTGTTGATAATCTCGATGGCACCGAGGGCCTCACGACCAACACTTAGGGGTGCAACCAGAATCGAGCGCGTCGTGAACCCGGTCTTGGCATCAACGCCGCTGCCAAAATCCGCGTCAGCGCGAACATCGCGCACCATCTGTCCTTCCTGCCGTTGAACAGCGCGGCCGACGATCCCAGCATTGATGGCAATGCGCATACCGGTAATATCGACCGGTCCATAGCAGGCGGAGCACGCGAGCGTTTCGCGATCGTCGTCGATCAGGAACAGGGACGCCGCCTCGGCACCCACATGCACCGTGATGCGCTCCAGCGCCGACGCGGCGACACTGCGGGCATCATGAGAAGCAGCAAAGACCCGCGTCATCTCGGCGATCAGACCGAGATGATCCTTGATTTCCCGTTCGACCAGAATCGCCGACGAATCGGCCGCCGGACTCCGGTCCGCGGCGGCGATGGCAGCCTGCGGTTTTCGCATGTGCCTAATATGCCCGTTTGAGCCCAGCCGGACAATCAAACGCCTAAAGGGGGCAATATCTCAGGTTCGGGTAACCGCCGAGACCGTTTGAAGACGAGGGTTTCCCCGGTTGCAGACACTTGGAGCACGTCCCGGAAAAGGGAGAACCGGTTTTCCGCGTAGGACGTGGGCAAAATTAAGCTATAACAGGCCGGTTCCCTCCCGCACGGTCAGAGTCCAACGCCCGCAGCGACCACAACCCTTCCTCCCGGATGTCCCGCCCCGATCCATCGCTCCAACTCTCCATACGTCACCGGATTGAGGCGGCAGCAGCGTGCGCGTTCCTGGGCGCCATGGCCCGGTTGCCGATCGATGCCGCGTCGGCCTTGGGTGGCTGGCTCGGCCGTCGGATCGGCCCCCTGAATAGCGCTCACCGCACGACCCTACGCAATCTGGCCCAGGCTCTACCTGAGCTGAACGCACAGGCCCATCGGGACATCGCCGGCCAGGCCTGGGACAATCTTGGTCGTACCGTGACCGAGTACGCCGTCCTGCCGCGCCTGTGGGCCGAGGGATGGCGCGACCGCATCACTGTGAGCGGCTACGAACCTCTGGCTGCCCTCGCCGCCGCGCGCAAGCCGGCGATCCTGTTCTCAGGCCATATCGGCAACTGGGAGACAATTCCGCTCGCGCTCGCTTCGCTCGCCCGGCCGCTGACCATCGTCTATCGACCGCCGAACAACCCGGCGATCGACACCGTCATCGGCAAGATCCGGAGTGCCTACACCGCCGCCATGGCACCGAAAGGCGCCGCCGGTGCGCGTATGATTATCAAAGCCCTCGATGCGGGTGAGCTGGTCTTCATGGTGGTGGATCAGAAAATCAACGAAGGCTTGGCGATCCCGTTCTTCGGCCGCGGGGCCTTCACCGGCCCGGCCATCGCCAGACTCGCCATGCGTTTTGGATGCCCCGTGATTCCGGTCCGCTGCGAGCGGCTGGACGGTTGCCGGTTCCACGTCACGGTGGAGACGCCATGGACGTTCGGCGGACCACTCATCGGCCCGCCCGACGAAAACACCGTGCGTGCCGCGCTGACACGTATCAACGCCCGCATCGAGGCCTGGGTCAGAGAACGCCCTGGTCAATGGCTATGGATGCACCGCCGCTGGCCGAAGTAACTGTTCATAGAGCGGCGTACAAAGCAGGATCAGTGCTT
>SCTM01000003.1 GCA_004297485.1 Rhodospirillaceae bacterium | reverse complement strand
AGAGAATGACTGGACAAGAAACCATTTATTTTGCCGACGATTTTCCCGAACCGGTTAAATCGCTGAACATAGATGCGGGCATTCGATCCTGCCTCTCCTTCTCGATGGTCGTCGATGGCAAGGGCTATGGCAGTCTCGTTTTCTCCGATTCCGCTCCCACGAGACGTCAGTGGAATCACGGCGATATTGAAACGCTGAGAACACTGGCGCGATTAGTGGCGACCGCAGCAACCCGTGCCAACAATATCGAGCAGCGGGAAAGGGCCGTAAGTGGCCTGCTGCTGCGTGACCGGGCGCTGGAAGGTATCAGCCAGGGCGTCACTATCACCGACGATAAAGCCCCTGGGACCCCCATTATCTATACCAATCCCGCGTTCGCGGCGCTGACCAGATACACCTTGGAGGAAGTCGTCGGCCGTGGACCGCTGTCTTTCTTCGACGCAGACGTCGCCCCCCGTATCATCGAACGCATGGCTCAGGCCGCCGCCGCGAAGAAGCCGTGGCGCATGGAGACGTCCCTGAAACGGAAGGATGGTACGTCTTTCCTGGACAGCATGGTGACCACCATGATTGTCGACCAGAAGGGGGACATCACTCATTCGGTGACGATTCACGAAGATGTCACGGAAGTCCGCCAGCGCGAGGAGTTGCTGCTGGAGGCGCAGAAAATGGAAAGCGTCGGCCAACTCACCGGCGGCATCGCCCACGACTTCAATAATCTCCTGACGGCTATTAAATCCAATGCCGAGGATCTGCGCGACGATTTGAAGGACAGTCCCATCCTGCAGAGCCAGGCCGAGATTGTCTTGGAGGCGGCAGATCGCGGCGCCGGGCTTGTGGCGCAGCTCATGGCCTTTGCCCGCAAGCAGGAATTGCAGCCCAAGGTCGTCGACGTCAACGCATTGCTCGAGCGCTTTACCAAATTGCTGCGCAGCACTCTGCCCGCACATGTCGACATCGACATACGCAATGTGGCGCGGCTACCGGCGATCTACGTTGATCCCGGTAGGCTTGAGACTGCGATTCTCAACCTGGCCGTCAACGCACGAGATGCCATGGCCGACGGCGGCACCGTCACTATCGAAACCTCATTGAAGACTCTCGATGCTGACTATGTGGCGGAACACATCGAGGTGCAGCAGGGGGACTATGTATTGATCGCGGTCACTGACACCGGCACCGGTATGCCGGCGGATGTGGTGGAGCGGGCTTTCGTGCCGTTCTTCACCACCAAGGAAGTCGGCAAGGGTACGGGCCTCGGCCTCAGTATGGTTTACGGCTTCGTCAAGCAAAGCGGCGGCCACGCACGGATATATAGCGAGGTGGGGCTGGGCACGGTCGTGAAAATCTATCTGCCGGCCTTGGATCAGGCTGCGCCGTCCGAAGATCAGCCTGCCAACGGCAATAAGGCTAAGCCGGGCACAGGGAGCATTCTATTGGTGGAGGACGATCCTATCGTCCGCCAGAGCATCAGCGGCAAGTTGACGCGCCTTGGCTATCAGGTCGTCACCGCCAGCAATGCCCTTGACGCAATCGAAACGCTCAAGAGCAATCCGCATTTCGACCTGGTATTCTCGGATGTCATCATGCCGGGTCCGATGAATGGCGCCGATCTGGTGCGCGAGGTTCGCCGTCGCTGGCCCGCGATGAACGTGCTGCTGACGTCCGGCTATACGGAATCCACGGTGTTGGGCAAAGTAACCTTGCCGGCAGACGTTCATCTCTTGTCGAAGCCCTATTCGAATAGCGAACTGGCAAAGGTTATCGGCGAAGCGATCTGTGGATCTTCCGGCGACACGGCTTAAGATAACGCAACGGTGCGATATGGTTGAGGATGAAGGACGCGCATTTCAGGGTGTTGTGTTGATCTTTGCGATCCACTGTCGTACGATGATATCGTATCGAAACTAATGCGTCTCCTTTTTCAAGGTCCTGAACGGGGAGGACGCGTGGCGGTCCGAGCGGGAACCTACGAGACAAGAATGCTTTAAGAGACGCGCGCTGGATTTGGGTTGGGGCGCGTTTCCCGGCGTGATGTGACGT
>SCTM01000147.1 GCA_004297485.1 Rhodospirillaceae bacterium | reverse complement strand
CTGACGCAGGGAACCGGCGGCGGCGTTGCGCGGGTTGGCGAAGATCTTCCCACCCTTCTCGGCCTGGGCCGCGTTGAGGGCGGCAAAGTCGCTCTTGGTCATATAGACCTCGCCGCGAATCTCGATCAACTTGGGCGCCTCGCCCATGAGGAAATCCGGCAGCTGCTTGATCGTTTTTATGTTGGCGGTGATGTCCTCGCCTTCGGTGCCGTCGCCGCGTGTGGCGGCCACCGACAGCCGGCCGTTCTTGTAAAGCGCCGAGAACGACAACCCGTCGATTTTCGGCTCGATGGTCATCTCCACTTTGGTTTCGAGCCCGAGATCGAGAAATCGCCGTACGCGGGCATCGAATTCGCGCACGTCTTCGGCCGCGAAGGCGTTATCCAGGGATAACATCGCCACCGCGTGCTTGACCTTGCGAAAGCCGCCGGACGGTGCCGCGCCCACACGTTTCGACGGACTGTCGGCGCGGACCAATTTGGGAAAGCGTTTCTCGATCGCGTCGTTGCGTTTTTTGAGGGCGTCGTAAGCGGCGTCGGAGATCACCGGCGCGTCGGATTGGTGATAGGCCGCATCATGGGCGGCGATTTCGGCGGCGAGGGTGGTCAATTCCGCCTCAGCCTGATCTTCCGTCAGCTTGGCGACGGCGATATCGCGGGTCGTATCGGTCATGGCAGCGCGCTTGCTCATGTGTGCCGCCTCAAGACCGGACTATCACGACAGCGGCCCACTCAATAAACTTTCGGCGGCGGCGCGGGCTTCGTCGGTGACTTTCTCGCCGGCCAGCATGCGGGCGATTTCCTCGCGCCGCGCGGCTGCGGTCAGCTGTTCGACCTTAGTGGTAGTTTGTCCGCCGCGACTTGCCTTGGACACGCGCCAGTGGACGTCGCCACGGGCGGCGACCTGGGGCGCATGGGTTACGACCAGCACTTGCACCGTCTTTGCGAGGCGGGCGAGGCGTTCGCCGACGGCGTTCGCGGTCGCGCCGCTGATGCCCGCGTCCACTTCATCGAAAATGAGCGTGGAGCGGGCCTGGGTGCCCGCCAGAACCACTTTCAGCGCCAGCATGAAGCGGGCGAGTTCGCCACCGGAGGCGATCTTGGCCAGCGGTCCCGGCGGCAATCCGGGATTGGTTGCGACCTCGAATGCCACCTGATCGATGCCGACGGCATTCCAATTCGCCTCGCTTTTGGCGGCGATCAGGGTGCGGAAGGTCGCCTTTTCCAGCTTCAGGGGCGGGAGTTCCTTGTTCACCCGTTCATCCAGCAGGCGCGCGGCTTTGGTGCGCGCGGCGCTCAGGGCTCGCGCGGCTTTCTCATAGGTGCCGCGCGCGGTTTTCTCCGCCACCGCCAGGGTTTGAACCCGCGCCGAGCCGCCGTCCAGGGCTGCCAGGCGATCGCGCATCTGGTCGGCCAGGGCCGGGAGTTCGGCCACCGTGCAGGCGAATTTGCGTGCCGCCGCCTTGAGGGCGAACAGCCGTTCCTCGGTCCGCTCCAGATCCGTGGGATCGGCGTCGAGATCCGCGAGTACGCGATCCAGCTGGCCGGCGGCCTCGCCCGCCTCGACGGCGGCGCGATCCAGTGTCGTGAGCAGGCCGTCGAGACGTCCGGCGGCCTGAGACGCCACCTTGGAAAGACGGTTGATCGCCGTGCGCAGGGCACCTTCGATGTCGGCGGTTTCCAGTGCCGTGCGTGCCTCGGTCACCGCCGTCATGATCTGCTCGGCATGGCGCATGAGCGCGCGATTCTCGGCCAGCTGCTGCTCTTCGTCGGGCTTGGGCGCGAGCCGATCCAGTTCGGCGACGTTATGGCGCAGAAGGTCTTCCTCCCGCAGAGCGCTGGCCAGGGTTTCCTCCGCCGTCCGCAAGGCGGCCGTGGCGGCACTCCAGGTATTCCACGCCTCGGTGCAGGACTGATCCGGCACGTCGCCAGCGGTACTGCGGCGATAAGCATCGAGGGCGGTGAGATGGCTGGCGGGATCGAGCAGGCCATGGGTATCGAACTGGCCGTGCACCTCGACCAGGGTTTCACCCAAGCTGCGCAGAAAGCCGACGCTGACCGGTTGATCGTTGACGAAGGCGCGGCTACGGCCGTCACGCCCAACCATCCGCCTGAGAACAAGCGCGTCGTCGTCGCCGGTCAATCCTTGATCCGCCAGCATGGCAAGGGCCGGATGACGCCGCTGCGGCGTAAAGACGGCGCTCACCGTAAGATTGTCGGCGCCTGCGCGAATCAACGCCGCATCGACACGGCCGCCAAGGGCGAGGTCGAGAGCACCGAGCAGGATCGATTTGCCGGCGCCGGTTTCGCCGGTGAGGACGCATAGCCCGGCCGCAAAGTCGATGTCGAGTTTATCGACCAGCACCACATCGCGGATGGAGAGGTGCGTCAGCATGGGCGGTTATCCGGTCGGAAATCCACGCACAAGTGGTCCGATTCTAACATTCGCCTCACAGTCCTGCGGCTATCTGCCTCGCGAATGTCAAATCCGCTCCACTAGAGGTATCAGAACGTTACCAGAGCTTCCACCAGGGAAGCTTGGGCTTTTCCGGAGCGGCCTGGGCAGGGGCGGATGCCTCGGCTGTGGGGCTTGGCGGTGAAGTGCCCGCGTCCTGCGGCGCCGGGGCCTCTCCCTGCGCCAGCATTTTGTCCGGCGTCGGCGGCGGGACGCCTTCGACTTTGGTGTAGGCGTCTTTGTACCAATCGCTGCCCGGGTAGTTATAGCCGAGTACCGCGGCGGTCTTGCGGGCTTCGCCGACGAGGCCCAGGCCCACGAAACATTCGGTCAGGCGCTCAAGGGCCTCGGGGGAGTGGCTGGTGTCGCCATATTCGTCGACCACACTCTTATAGCGGTTGATGGCCGCGAGGAACTGGACCCGGCGCTCGTAGAAACGTCCGATCGCCATTTGCTGTCCGGCCAGGTGGTCGCGGGTCAGATCGATCTTGAGCCGGGCGTCGCGGGCGTAGGTGGTGCCCGGAAAGCGCGTCACGACATCCTGCAGGGAATCCAGCGCCTTCTGGGTCAGTTCCTGGTCGCGCTGCACATCCGCGATCTGTTCGTAGTAGCACAGCGCCTTCAAGTAGTAGGCATAGACCACGTCCCGATTGCCCGGATGCACGGCGATGAAACGGTCCAGAGCGCTGACGGCATCGTCATATTTGTTGCTTTGATATAGGGCGTAGGCCGCCATGAGCTTGGCCTTTGTCGCCCACACCGAGTAGGGGTGTTGCCGCTCGACCTCGTCGAAATATTGAGCCGCTTCCTTATATTGGCCGTCATCCAGATAGCCGAGGGCCTGACTATAGATCTCGTAGACCGACTGCTCCTTGTACTCGAGTTCCTTATCCTTCCCACAGGCAGCCAGCAGCAGCATCGCTCCCAGACCCAAGCCAAGAGCAATGGCCTTGCGGCCACGAAAAGTCAGTCCAAAAGACATCAGTCAGGGCCTGTATCAGCGGTTGGGGGTTGGGGAAAACGACCGCTGCGCGCAGACGCGTCCCCGGTCGCGGCGGGAGTATATCACCGCATGGGACAGTGTCACCCCACGCCGCAAACTGCCCGGGGCTAGCTATCAGGCGAAGGCAACGACCTTGGATTCGCTGCCCCACGCGGCGGTGGCCAGATCGTCCTCGTAAAGGTCGACCATTTCCCAGCCGCTGGTATCGGCCAGGACCTGACGCATCAGGCGGGCGGTATCGGCATGACTTGAGCACCGGCCGACAAAATGGCCGATGATCGGGTAGCCGGTAAGGTAAAGATCTCCGAGCGCGTCCAGAGCCTTGTGGTGGACGAACTCGTGGGCGTGGCGCAGGCCTTCTTCATTCAATATGCGGTTGCCATCGACAACGATGGCATTGTCGAGATTGCCGCCACGGGCCAGGCCCGCCTCGCGCAGGGCGGTAACGTCGGATAGCAATCCGAAAGTACGGGCGCGGGAAATCTCCGCCTTGAAGCACTCGCGGTCGACCACAAACGAGCACGACTGAAGCCCGATCGCCGCAGCGCGAAAGTCGATGGTGAAATCGACCCGCAGGCCGCCTTTCCAGGGGCCAAGAGTGACCACCCTGCCATTGGATTTATAACTGTAGGGCTTGATGATCCGCATGGCCCGCCGCACGGCGCCCTGTTCCACCGCTCCGGCGCACTCGACCAGAAAGGCAAAAGGGGCTGCGCTACCGTCCATGGCGGGAACTTCCGGCCCATTGATCTCGACGATGGCGTTGTCGATCTCAAGGCCGGCGAAAGTCGACATCAGGTGCTCGACTGTGGCGATACTGACGCCGTTCTCGTCGGCGATGACCGTACACATGCGCGAATCCGTGACCCGTGACCAGTCTGCCGGAATCTCCGCGCCGCCACCAATCAAGTCGACACGACGGAACACGATGCCGGTGTCGGCCTCGGCCGGGTGCAGCTTCATGCTTACGCGCACGCCGGTATGAAGACCGATCCCGGTACAGCCGATGCTCGTCTTTAGCGTCCGCTGCAAAACGTGTTTACGTCTGCGTGCAGAAGCCGAAGAACTGATGCTGGGATTGAGAGTGCTGGGGGAACTCGCGTCAAACGTCATTCGTCACCGACTGTCCTTAACGCAGTCCGTCCGACACACGTCTGCGCCGAAGGCCCGCTACGAAGCTGTAGCAACCAAACCCCCGAGACCCCAAGCTACCAACCCATTGTTGCAAAATGCCGGCTTTTGGCAAGGACAAATTAACCGCTCTCGATCGGAAAAAGACCTGACTTGCCAACATTTTAAGCACTCCGATGCAGCTAACGACCGGTCTCAGGATGGCATGATATGGAACGTTTGCGGTAAGAAAATGTTGCAAAGCACACAAACAGGTCCAAACGCCGGGGCCAGAATATAAGAAAGGGGCCGCAAAAGTCTGCGGCCCCTTCCGAACTCAGCCGTGACTAAATCGTGACGAGGTTAATATAGTCAGTTCGCTTGCCGGCGGAGAAACGCCGGGATTTCCAGTTCGTCCTCGTCATGGGAGGCGATGCCGGCCCGCTCTGTGGGATTCACGGCTATCGCGAAGCTTGGCCGATCTGCCTTCGCCGGTTGTTCCGGTGCTTTCTCAGCCACGGGCTCGGGCTTGGGTTTCGCCGTCAGGCTCCGATACCGCGAGAATAGGCTCAAGCGCCCTTCCGGCTTGGGCGCGGCGGGCTCCGGGCGGGTCTCCGCAGCCGGTGGTGCCGGCGGCGCGGGCCGGGCGGCGACGGGTTCACCCAAGGGGAGTGACGGCGCCTTCATCTCCATGCGGGGGTCCATGGGCGCCCGGGGAATAAACACCTCGCGGCTGGCCAGGGTCGGCGCGGCGGTCCGCATCGTTGGGGCGGCAACGGTTTTGGCCATGGCCATGGCCTCCGCCACGGCGGCAGCCTGGGCCGCGATTGGCGGTGAAACGACTGGCGGCGGGGCGACGGGTGCCACCGGAATCGTGACCATCGGCGGTACCACCGGCGCCGGAGCGGCGACGGCGACGATGGGGGCGGGGGTGGGCTCCGCGTCGGGAATTGTCACAGAAACCGGCATTTCGGCTTCTGCTGCCCGCGCGGCGGCCGTCATATCCGCCAAGGTTTGTTCTTCGACGGCGAGTTCCATTGTGCCGGTCGCCGGCGCGAGGGTGCTGCCAGCGGGTGTGAAGGCGGCGACCTCCGGCTGCGGTGCAGGTGCCCGCGCCGCGGTGCGGATCTCGGGCACATACTTGGCGGCGACGGCACGGGTTTCTTCCCGCATGGGCATTGGACGGGGCTGCACGCCTGCTTCGGAGTCGATGCCGGTCGCGACCACAGAGACCCGCAACTTGCCTTCGATGCTCTCGTCGAAGCAGGACCCGAAGATGATGTGAGCGTCGGTTTCCACCTCGTCACGAATGCGGTTGGCGGCCTCGTCCACTTCGAACAAGGTCATATCCGAGCCGCCGGTGATGTTGATAAGTACGCCTTTGGCCCCGCGCATGGAGGTATCTTCCAGAAGCGGATTGGCAATGGCGGCCTCAGCGGCGTCGAGCGCACGACGTTCGCCGGAGGCTTCGCCGGTTCCCATCATGGCCCGGCCCATGGCCTGCATCACCGTCCGGACGTCGGCGAAGTCGAGGTTGATCAGCCCCGGCATCATCATCAGGTCGGTGACGCTGCGCACGCCGGCATGCAGCACGTCGTCCGCCATCTTGAAAGCGTCGGCGAACGTCGTTTTTTCGTTGGCGACGCGGAACAGGTTTTGATTGGGAATGACAATCAGCGTGTCGACGTAACCGGCAAGCTCCTCGATGCCTGCTTCCGCCAAACGCATGCGATGCGCACCCTCGAAGTGGAACGGCTTTGTCACAACGCCAACCGTGAGCACTCCGTGCTCGCGGGCGGCGCGGGCGATGACCGGCGCGGCGCCGGTGCCGGTGCCGCCGCCCATGCCGGCGGTGATGAAGGCCATGTGCGCGCCCTCAAGCTCGCGGCTGATGATCTCAAGAGCTTCCTCGGCCGAGGTGCGACCGATTTCAGGACGGGCACCGGCGCCAAGACCCTGGGTCGTCTGATGGCCCAACTGGATGCGCCGGTCCGTGCGCGACAGCGACAGGGCCTGGGCGTCGGTGTTGGCGACGATGAAATCGACACCGTCCATGGCACTTTGAATCATGTTGTTGACGGCGTTGCCGCCGGCGCCACCGACGCCGATCACGGCGATACGTGGCTTCAGTTGAGCTTCGATCGTCGTCTTAGGAACGGTGATATTGATGGTCATGACAACCTCCACGTTGAGTTTGGTTCGATAGGGATTTGGGAATAGCTACAAGCCGCCGGGCTTCCGTCATTGTGGTGGGACCGCCGCGAGTCGCCGGTAAAGCCCGCGGCACGGTCCATTGTTTTGGCGCCGATCCTTGTGGTCCGATCCCGACGGCGGCCTCTCGCGCATCGGCTTGGCTCGTTCCACGGTGCATGGGATGGGTATGGCATTTAGAAATTCTCCTTCAGCCATTGACCGAAGCGGCCGAAGCCGCTTTTGTTGCGTGCGGCGGCCATCGCGCCGAAATCGGGACGGGTGACATGCTCGCGCAGTCCGTAGCGCAGCAATCCGGTCGCTGTGGCGAATGCCGGACCGGACACCGAGTCCGGCAAGCCGCGAATGAACCTGGGACGGCCAAGGCGGACCTGCCGATCGAGTACGAGCTCCGCCAGGTCGCGGGCTCCTTCAAGCTGGCTGCCGCCACCGGTCAGAACGACCCGGCGACCCGCTATCTTGGCGAACCCCGAAGCCTCAAGGTGGCTGCGTACGAATTCGAACATCTCCTCCATGCGCGGCTGGATGATCTGGACGAGCATGGATTTCGGCACTTCATTGGCGGTGAGGTCGTCGTCCTCGCCGACCAGCGGGACCTTGAGCATTTCACGGGCATCCGCCGGGGTTTGCATGACGCTGCCGTGAATGGTCTTGAGCCGTTCGGCCTTGGCGACCGGCGTGGACAAGCCCTTGGCGATGTCGTTGGTGACGTGATTTCCGCCGATGGGGATGGTCTCGACGAACACCACCTGGCCCTCGACGAATACGGCGATCGACGTGGTGCCGCCGCCGATGTCGATGACGGTGACGCCCAGATCCTTTTCGTCCTCGACCAGGCAGGCAAGACCCGAGGCATAGGGCGAGACGATGCGATCCTCGATGTCCAGATGGCAGCGATCGATAACGGTATTGAGATTGCGCGCCGGCCCGATGGCCGCCGTGACCAGATGAATGTTGACGCCGAGACGGCCGCCATACATGCCGCGCGGGTCGATGATTCCGTTGCCGCCGTCGATGGAATACCCGGTGGGAATGCAATGGATCAGTTCACGGTCGGCATCGTCGTACATGGCGCTGCCTTGATCGAGCACGCGGCGCACGTCGGTGTCGCGAATTTGATGTCCGGCAACCGCAAGCTCGACCTCGACCCGCGTCGAGCGCGGACCGCCGCAGGACATGTTCACGAAGACCGAGTCGATGCGCGCGCTTGCCATCTGTTCGGCGGCGTCGACGGCGGCGCGGATCGAGGCTTCGACCTCATCGAGATTGACAACCTGTCCGTTGCGCATGCCGCGTGAGCGATGATGCCCGACGCCGACCACGTGAAAGTCCTGCCCGTCGCCGATGGGTTTTTCGCCGAGACGATTCTCGCCGACCTGCGCGATGAAGCAGGCGATCTTGGTCGTGCCAACGTCAAGCGCGGCGATGTTGGTATTGCGCGGAATTGCCTTAGCCACGATGCCATGCTCCAATTTTATTCATGCGTCTGCTTCGGACCGGAGGTCTTCATCAGCGCGCCTGAGGGAATGGTTTTGCCTGCTTGCTTTTGCGGTTCTTCAGCCGACGTCTTGCGTATCCGCACGATCAGGCGATCCGGCAGACGCAGGTCGATGAATTCGAGATCGCGTTCGAGAATCTTGTAGTCATGCTCGAGGCTCGCCAGCCGCGCCCACGCACCCGGCACATCGTCCTCGGGCAGGCGTACGGCGATGCCGTTCTCGAAGGAATCGAAATAGACGTTCCAACGCCGCGCGCCGACCCGCACCGCGGCACGAACACGCGATCCTAACTCGGGAACCTTGTCGATGTCGGCGAACAGGGCGGCGGCATTGGCCGGTGCATCCGGCCCGACAATCACGCGCAGGGAGGGATCGGCGGACGGAACGGCGACTATGGCCGTGCCGTCCTGGTCGACGAGCGTATACCGGCCGCCTTGTTGCCATAACGCAAAGGGTTGGCGCTCTTGGATGACGACGTGGACGGTGTCGGGCAATTGCCGCTCGACGCGGGCCGCCTTTACCCAAGGTAAGGTTTCGATCGCCGTCCGCGCCTCGGTCAGGTCGATGGTCAGGATGGGTGAACCGCGCGCCACATCGAGGGCGGCGAGCAGGTCGTCGGGTGTTGTCCGGTCCCGTCCTTCGACGGTGAGGGTCTCCAGGCGTAGTCCGGCCATGGCGGTGAAGCGGACAAAGTTTCGAACCGCCGCATCGCGCATGGGCACAAGGGCCGGCGGCGGCGGCGCGTATTTCACGGCGCTCACGGTAAGGATCGTCGCGAGCGCGACACTGGCGAGGCCTGCCGCGCCCCATGGCGCGAGCCGCCGGATCAGCGCGTCGCGGGGGGTTAGGCGTCGCATTGAGCGTGCTCCACCATCCAACACACCAGATCCGCAAACGACATGCCGGCGTGCGCGGCTTGTTCCGGGACCAATGACGTGGGGGTCAGGCCCGGTTGGGTGTTGACCTCCAGCATGTAGAACTCGCGATCGTCCAGGCGCAGGTCGGCGCGTGATGCACCGCGACAGCCGAGAACGCGATGAGCGGCGAGTGACAACTCCATGGCCCGGGCATAAAGGTCCGGCGGTAACGGTGCCGGCAGGGTGTGCTTGGAGCCGCCGGCCGCGTATTTGGCCTCGTAGTCATAGAACGCGTGGCCGGTGGTGATCTCCGTCACCGCCAGGGCCCGATCGCCGAGCACGGCCACAGTCACTTCGCGGCCGGGGATGAAGGTCTCGGCCAGGATCAGGTCGTCGTCATCGAGACCGAGATCGTCGAGGGGCGGGCGGTTGTCGCCGGGGCGCACGATCTTGACGCCGACACTCGATCCCTCGTTGACGGGCTTGAGCACGTAGGGCCGTGGCATGACGTCGCCCTGCTCGGCTTCGCGGCGGGTGATCACCCGTTCCGCCGGAACCGGAATGCCGACGCTTGCGAACAACTTCTTGGCCATGGGTTTGTCCATAGCAATCGCAGAAGCCATGCGGCCCGAACTGGTGTACGGCAGGGCCATCATGTCGAGCAGGCCCTGGATGCAACCGTCTTCGCCGAAGCGTCCATGGAGCGCGTTGAACACCACGTCGGGCTTGCTGCGCGTCAACGAAGCCACCAGTGCACCCACATCGCGGCCGACGTCGATTTCGGTGGTTTCGAAACCGCTGGCGCGCAGCGCCTCGGTCGCGGCGCGGCCCGAGACCAGGGAGACTTCGCGCTCCTTGGAGAAGCCGCCACATAAAACGGAGACACGGCGCTTTGCCCGGGTCATGGCGCAGACCCCCTCAAGGCGCGAGGATCGTCGGTGCGCAGGCCGACGCGGCGGATTTCCCATTGCAAATTTACGCCCGACTGATCCTTGACACGATGGCGCACGTCTTCGCCCAAGGCTTCCAGGTCCGTGGCGGTGGCGTTACCGGTGTTGATCAGGAAATTGGTATGCTTGGGCGAGACCTGCGCACCGCCGCGCATAAGGCCACGGCACCCGGCGGCATCGATCAGTTCCCACGCTTTCCGGTCCGCTGGATTGGCGAATGTTGAACCACCCGTGCGCGCCTGGGTCGGCTGGCTGTCCTCGCGCTCGGCACGGATTTCCCGGATACGGGCGCCGATCGTTTCGGGCACGCCGGCTTCGCCCCTCAGTTCCGCGCCGAGGAAAATCCAATCGTCGGCCAGCTCGGTGTGACGGTAGGAAAAACCGATCTCCGCTGCGCCGAGCTTATGAACGTCGCCTCTGCGATTCACGGCGGTGGCGGAAACAAATACATCCTTGATCTC
Organism: Rhodospirillaceae bacterium; assembly: GCA_004297485.1. Lineage (GTDB taxonomy): Bacteria > Pseudomonadota > Alphaproteobacteria > Rhodospirillales > Rhodospirillaceae > SCTM01. The sequence goes on along the minus strand of SCTM01000147.1, from coordinate 20,428 downwards.
GCGGCCATAAGCGCCGCCGTTCATGCGTAGCGTGCCGCCGATGGTGCCGGGAATGCCCGTGAGAAACTCAAGCCCGGCAATGCCAGCGTCCCGCGCCGCGGCGGCCACATTGGCGTCGGCAGCGCCTGCGCCGCACCGGATCGTCAGGCCGTCGGCCTCGATCACGGCGAACGGACGGCCTAGACGCACGACCACACCCGGCACGCCACCATCGCGGACCAGCAGGTTCGAACCGAGCCCAATCACCGTAAACGGCACGTCGGTGGGTCTGCCTTTGAGAAATGTCTGCAGGTCGGCCGCATCGGCGGGCGTGAACAGAACTTCCGCAGGACCACCGACACGGAACCACGTCATGCGGCCAAGATCAGCCATGGCCTCGTAGCTACCGCGTACGCGCGGCAGTCGGTCGATCAATCCCACGGAGGCGGATTGCGCGGCCATCATGGACTGCCTCCGCCCTTCGCTTTGGAACCGGCGATCTGCGCCAGATCCTGGGGAAGGGCATGCGCCCAGGCGGTGATGTTGCCGGCACCGAGGCAAACCACCACATCACCGGGCAGCGCAATGTCGTCGATCACCGCCGCGAGGTGTTTGGGTGAGATCAAGGCCGTAACCTGCGGATGGCCATGGGCATGAAGCCCGGCGATCAGCGCGTCGCGATTGATGCCCTCGATCGGTGCTTCGCCCGCTGGGTACACATCGGCGACCACCACATGATCGGCATCGTTGAAACAGGTGCAGAATTCCTCGAACAGGGATTGCAGACGCGTGAAACGGTGTGGCTGCACGACAGCGATGACGCGATTGGTGGTGGTCGTGCGCGCCGCCTTGAGCACCGCCGCGATTTCCACAGGGTGATGACCGTAGTCGTCGATGACGGTGATGCCGTTGACTTCGCCGACTTTGGTGAAGCGACGTTTCACGCCGCCGAATTTGGCGAGGCCGTCGCGGATCACATCGTCGGCGATACCCATCTCGGCCGCGACCGCGACCGCCGCCAGGGAATTGAGCACGTTGTGCTGACCGAACATGGTCAGGCGAATATCCTTGATGGTCCGTTCGCCGCCGTTGACGCGGTCTGAAATGATCGCGTCGAAATGCACGCCCCTAGCATCGGCCACGACATTCATTCCGCGGACCTGGGCCAGCGGGCTCAGGCCGTAGGTGACGATCTTGCGGTCGGTCAACTGCGGTAATAGAGACTGCACTTCCGGATGGTCGATGCAGAGAACGGCGAAGCCGTAGAACGGAATCGACTCCACGAAGGTGCGGAAGGCCGCCTTTACTTTCGCGAAATCGCCGTAGAACTCCATGTGCTCCGGGTCGATGTTGGTGACCACGGCGATGGTCGCCGGAAGGCGGGTGAATGAGCCGTCGGATTCGTCGGCCTCCACCACCATCCACTCGCCGCCGCCGAGGCGCGCGTTGGTGCCGTAGGCATTGATGATGCCGCCGTTGATCACCGTGGGATCGAGGGCGGCGGCATCGAGCACGCTGGCCACCAGGGACGTGGTCGTGGTTTTACCATGGGTGCCGCCGACGGCGACCGACCACTTCAGACGCATCAGTTCCGCCAGCATCTCGGCGCGGCGTACGACCGGCAGCATGGTCTTGCGGGCGGCGAGAACTTCCGGGTTGTCGGGCTTGACTGCGGACGAGATTACGACCACCCGCGCCTCACCGAGATTCTCGGCGCGGTGGCCGATCTCGATGCGCATGCCCAGAGCGCGCAGGCGATCCACATTCTGATTCTGCGCGATATCGCTGCCTTGGACCTGATAGCCGAGGTTGTGCATGACCTCGGCGATACCGGACATGCCGATCCCGCCGATGCCGATGAAGTGTATGACGCCGATGTCGAGCGGCATGGATTGCATTAGGCCGCTCCTGGTTTGACGGTGGACTGAAGCGCCGCCGTGACGTGGTTGCCATTGCCGTTGCGCGCACCGTTCTCGCCGCGGATCAGCGCGGTGACCACGCTTGCAAGCCGGCTCGCGGCGTCGGGGATACTGAAGGCGGTTGCCGCCGCCGCCGCATCGCTTAGAAGTTCGGGGACCTCGGCGAATTGGGTCAGGCGCCCGGCCAGGGCCGCCGGTGTGAACTCGGTCTGGGGCATGATCCAGCCGCCGCCGCTGGTCGCGACCGCCGCCGCATTGGCGCTTTGATGATCGTCCGCCGCGTGCGGGTAGGGAATCAGAAGCGCAGGACGGCCGGCTACGGATGCCTCGGCCACGGTCGAAGCCCCGGCGCGGGAGATGAGCAGGTGGGCGTTGGCAAGAAGTTCCGGCACGTTGTCGAAGAAATGCCGCAGCTCAACGTGCACGCCCAGATTGGCATAGGCGGCCATGGCCCGGTCGATATCTTCGGCGCGGCATTGCTGGGCGATCTCAAGGCGTTTACGCAGCGACGCCGGAAGCAGCGCGACGGCAGCCGGTACCACGTCGCTGAAGATGTGCGCCCCCTGGCTGCCGCCGAGGACGACGATACGGAACGAACTATTGCCGCTCGGCGCCGCGTACGGCACGGCGCGCACCGCAGCGATGGCAGAGCGGACCGGCATGCCAGTCCGGATGATCGCCGCGTCCGCCACCGGCCGCGCCAGTTCGAGCGAAATGCACACACGCTTGACGCGCGCCGCGACCAGCTTGTTGGTGCGTCCGAGCACGGCGTTTTGCTCGTGAACGATGGTGGGCAAGCCAAGATTGATCGCCGCCAGCATGGTCGGTGCGGCCGCGTAACCGCCGAACCCGACAACGACGGACGGTCGCAGTTCGGTAAGAACGCGGCGCGCCTCGAAGAACCCTCGCGCGAGATCGATGAGCGCGCGAACCCGGCTGACCAGGCTTCTGCCCGCGAGCGGACCGGCATTGATGCGAATGGTCTCGATCAAGCCAAGCGTGCCGCCGTACGCCGCGCCGCGCCGGTCCGTGATCAGGACGAGGCGGTGACCCTGCGCCAACAATTCCTGGGCCAGGGATTCCGCCGGAAACACGTGGCCGCCCGTGCCGCCCGCGGCCAGCACGACCAGATGTCCGGTGTTGTGCTTCGCGACCATCATGCGCCGAGGCCTTCTTGATCGCGGCGGCGCCGGGTCAGCGCCAGAATCATGCCCATGGCCACGCCAAGCGCGACCAGCGACGACCCGCCATAGGAGATGAAGGGCAACGTCATGCCCTTGGTCGGCATCATGCGCAGGCTCGACGCCATGTTGATCATCGCCTGCAGGCCGAACTGCACGGCAAGCCCGCCCACGGCCAACAGCACAAAGAGATTCTCCTCGCGCATCGCCTTGCTCAGGGCGCGAATGACGAGGAACGTGAACAGCGCCACGATGCCGACGCACAGGAAAATACCGTATTCCTCGCCGGCAACGGCGAAGATGAAATCCGTATGGGCGTCAGGCAGGGCTTCCTTGACGCGCCCCTCGCCGGGTCCGCGCCCGAATAGGCCGCCTTGCTGGAAGGCGCGCATGGCCTGTGTGACCTGATAGCTGTCGCCGGTGGATGGATCGAGAAAACGGTCGACGCGGCTGGCCACGTGCGGGAACACAAAATACGCGCCGACGATGGCGCCAAGCCCGCCCACGATGATCAGGATGACCCAGAAGATGGGTAGGCCGGCGATGAAGAACTGCGCGCTCCACACGGCGGAGACCACCAACGTCATGCCCACGTCGGGCTGACTCAGCAGAACCGCGATGACGCAAAATAAAAGCCCGATGGCGATGACGTTGCCTGGAAACCCTTCGCGGAGTTTGTGTTCCGCAAACATCCAGGCCGACACCACGGCAAAGAACGGCTTGACGAACTCTGATGGCTGCAACGAAAGCGGACCGAGGGAGATCCAGCGTCGCGCGCCCTTGACCTCGGCGCCGACGAACAGAGTCAAGAGCGCCAGCGCCAGCATGACGGCAAAGCCGACGACCGCGAAACGCCGCACGCCGATGGGCGACAATAGCGATATCCCAAGCATGACCAGGCATGCGATGGGCAGGAACGTCATCTGTCGTTTGACGAAATGATAGGTGTCCGCGCCGATGCGGCTCGCCGCCGGTGGTCCAGCGGCGAAGATCAGATAAATTCCCACGGTGATGAGCAGCATGGTGGCGGCAAGGAACCACTTGTCGACGGTCCACCACCACCGTCCCACGGTCGAGATATCAGTGCGGGTCAGGGTGCGCGCGGTCATCGGCGACCCTCCCCGGTACGCACCGTGGCGGGTGGCCAGAGCGCGTTGACCTCGGCGCGGAAGATATCGCCGCGTTGTTCAAAGCTCTTGAACATGTCGAAGGACGCGCATGCGGGCGACAGCAGCACTGTCGCTCCCGGCAGCTTTTCCTTCAGCGCCATCTCACCGGCGTCCTCAATGGCAGTCTCCAGGTCTTCGTAAAGGGTCAACGGCACATGACCTTCCAGGGTGTCGGCGAAGTCGTCTGCCGCTTCACCAATGAGGAAGGCATGGCGCACGCGGGGAAACAGAGGCGCGAGGGCTGCAATGCCGCCGGCCTTGGCGCGTCCACCGGCAATCCAGTAGATCGGGTCGTAACATCGCATCGCCTTTTCGGTGGCGTCAGCGTTGGTCGCCTTGCTGTCATTGACGAACGTGACGCCATCCACGACGGCCACCACTTCTTGGCGATGCGGGAGTCCGGCGAACGTCTTAAGTCCGGAGGCGATGTCGGCACCGCTGATGCCATGGCTAAGCGCCGCGGCTGCGGCTGCCGCCGCGTTCTGCCAATTGTGGGCGCCGGGCAGGCGCGGGACCTCGCGCAGATCGATGATTCGCGCCGGTGAAGCCTCAATCGCGTTGATCAGCCAACCGTCTTCCACGTACACGCCACCCGGTGCGGGCCGCGTGCTCGAGATCGGGATCGCGCGGTGAATGCCGTCGCGCCGCAGGGTTTCGTAAATTTCGAGGCAAGCCGAATCGTCGATGCCGACCACGGCAGTGCGGGGATGGCGCTGATGGGCAAAGATCCGCTTCTTGGCGGCGATGTATCCGTCCATGCCGCCGTGGCGTTCCAGATGGTCCGGCGTGATGTTGAGCAGAATCGCGGTCTCGCAGGCGAGATGCGGCACGAGTTCCAGCTGATAGGACGACAACTCCAGAACATACGTGCCGCCCAGCCCGAGAGTTTCGAGATCAAGCGCGGGCGTGCCGAGATTGCCGCCGACGGCGGTGCGGCGTCCGGCATGGCGGAAGAGATGGGCGGTCAGCGCCGTGGTCGTGGATTTGCCGTTGGTGCCGGTGATGGCCACCACGTCCGCATCGGGTTGCGATTGAAGAAGAAGATCGACATCGCAGATCAGCGGAATGTTCGCGGTGCGGGCCTGCGCGGCAAGGGGATGAGATTGCGGCCATGTGTGGGGCACGCCCGGGCTCCAGACGATTGCCCGCACGCCGTCCATGACGCGCGCATTCTCCGCGATCAAATCGAGTCCGTTCTTCGCGGCGGTTTCCCGCACCGATGGATTGTCGTCCCAGACCCGCACATGGGCGCCGCCGGCACGCAGGGCGGCGGCGGCCGACAGACCGGACTTGCCCAGGCCGATCACCAGCACCTGGTCGCCAACAAAACGGTAGACGGGTACGGCCATGCCTCTACCTCAGTTTCAACGTGCTCAACCCGGCGATGGCCAGGATGACGGCGATGATCCAGAAACGAATGACGATGGTCGGCTCCGCCCAGCCCTTCTTTTCGTAGTGATGGTGCAAGGGCGCCATGCGGAACACGCGCTTGCCGGTCAATTTGAAGGATGCGACCTGAACGATCACGGAGACTGTCTCGAGAACGAAGAGCCCGCCGACGACGGCGAAGACAATTTCATGCTTGGTCACCACCGCGACCGAGCCCAGCGCTCCGCCCATGGCGAGGGAGCCGGTATCGCCCATGAAGATCATGGCCGGCGGCGCGTTGAACCAGAGGAATCCCAGACCGGCGCCGACCACGGCGCTGCAGAAAATCGCCAATTCGCCCGAGCCGGCAACGTAGTGTTCCTGCAGGTAAGCCGCGAAATCCTTGTTACCGATCAGGTAGGCAATGATCGCGAACACGGCGGCGGCGATCATCACCGGCACGATGGCCAGGCCGTCGAGCCCATCGGTGAGATTGACCGCATTGGCGGCGCCGGCCATGACCAGAGCGGCGAACGGGATATAGAAGATCCCAAAATTGAACAACGCATCCTTGAAGAACGGCATCGCCAGCTTGTCCGCCAGGACGGGCGTCGTCACCGAACTGATCCACATTGCGGCCGCACCGGCGATCAGGAACTCCGCGATCAAACGCGTCCGTCCCGATATGCCGCCCGACGATGACCGCTTGGTCACTTTCCGGTAATCGTCCAATGATCCGATCAAGCCGTAGCCCATGGTGACGAACAACGCGGTCCAGACGAACCGATTGCTGAGATCCGCCCACAGCAGTGTCGCGACGCCGATACCCAACAAGATCATGACGCCGCCCATGGTCGGCGTGCCCTGCTTGGTGATGATGTGACTTTCGGGCCCGTCGGTACGGATCGGCTGCCCGCCCGGCTGTTTGGTCTTGAGCCAGCGGATGATCGCCGGGCCGCACAACAGCGCGACCGCCAGCGCGGTGATGACCGCGCCGCCCGCACGGAATGTCTGGTAGCGGAACACATTGAGGACGTTGAGTTGTCCTGAAAGTCCTGAGAGCCAGTAGAGCATGTGTCCCCTAATGTCCGTTGGCGGCGCGCGGCGCCGACGAGGCGTCGAGGGCGGCAAGCGCGGCGACCACGACCGCCATGCGGCTGCCATGGGAACCTTTGACCGCGACCACATCGTTGGCGCGGATGGCTTGGGTGACGCGCGGAATAAGCGCTGCGGAATCGCGGGCATGTCCGCCGCGCATGTCGCGCGGCAACGCGTTGTGCAGATGTTCCATCAGCGGTCCGGCGGTGAAGACAAGATCGATACGGTTGGCGCGCAACGCGGCGGCGAGGTCGGCATGTATTGCCGGCGCCGTCGGTCCCATTTCCAGCATGTCGCCGAGCACCAGAATGCGGCGCCCCTTGTTCTCGTCCGACGGGGCCTCATCCTGTGCGAACTCCATGGCGCCGACTGTCTCGGCGAGGGCGCGCACGGACGCGGGGCTGGCGTTGTAGCTTTCGTCGATGACGGTGAATGGCCCGGTGGGACCGGCGACGCGCAGGTGGGCACCGCGGCCGGCCGGAGCGGTGAGGCGCGCAAAGGCCGCGGCGGCTTTTGCCACATCGGCGCCGACGGCCTGAACGGCTGCCAGAACCGCAACACTGTTAAGCGCCCAATGACGGCCGGCAACGCCCATTTCATAGGTGTGGCGATGGCCGCCAATGTCGGCGGCGACTTGCGTGCCAGAGGTCGTGAGCGACCAATTTACCAGTAGCGCATCGGCGCCATGGGAACCGAAACTGACGACGCGACAACCGCGCCGTGCCGCTGCTGCCGCCAGCCGATCGTAAGAGCCGCTGTCACGAGGCAATATCGCCGTGCCGCCAGGTACCAGCCCATCCATGATGGCGGCCTTTTCGTCGGCGATATCTTCCACCGTGGCGAAGAACTCAAGATGCACGGCCTCGACAGCTGTGATGACGGCGACGTGTGGCTGGACCAGACGTGAGAGCGGCGCGATCTCACCTGCGTGATTCATGCCCAGTTCAAAGACGCCGTAGCGCGCGCCGCGCGGCAGGCGCGTGAGACTGAGGGGAACCCCCCAATGATTGTTGAGGTTTCCCTCGGTCGCGGATGTTTCGCCTTGGGCACTGAGGGCGACTTTGAGCAATTCCTTGGTGCCGGTTTTACCGACGCTGCCGGTGACGGCGACCACCGTGGCGGCGCAGCGCGTCCGTGCGGCGCGCGCCAAATCCTGCAGCGCCGCAAACGTATCCTTAACCACTACCAGGCGATTATGGGATTTGTCGGAGTCCGATTCGCGCTCCGGTGATGTGACACCGGTACGATGGACAAGGGCCCCGGCGGCACCACGCGTCAAAGCCGCATCGACGAATTCATGCCCGTCGAAACTCGGTCCGCGCAGGGCCACAAACAGATCGCCCACCTTGAGTGTCCGGGTGTCGATGGACACGCCGGTGGCCGACCAAGAGCCGCGGCACGTCCCGCCGGTGGCGTTCGCGACTTCAGCCGCTGTCCATAATGCGGGAGTCGTCATGTTCCGCTCCCACGCGTGAGAACGGCACGGGCCACTTCCGCATCATTGAAGGGCAGCACCTGATCGCCGACGATTTGCCCGGTTTCATGACCCTTGCCGGCGATCACCAGCACGTCGCCGGTCTTGAGGTCGCCGACCGCCGCGGCGATTGCCGCGCCACGGTCGCCGATCTCAATCGCGTCCGGACATCCTTGCAGAACCTCGGCGCGAATCGACACAGCTGATTCGGTCCTCGGATTGTCGTCGGTGACATAGACCACGTCGGCCAGACTTTTTGCGCGTTCGCCCATGATGCGGCGCTTGCCGCGGTCGCGATCACCGCCGCAGCCGAAGACCGCGATCAAACGGCCAGATCCGGAAACATGTGGCCGCAACGCCGTCAGGACGGTCTCCAAGGCGTCGGGCGTGTGGGCGTAGTCCACGTATATGGTCGCGCCGCTGGCGTGACGGCCAATCTGTTCAAGACGACCGGGAACACCGGTCAGCGCCGCGAGTGCCGCGACGCTCCGCGCGGGATCACTGCCGCCAGCAAGCACGCAGCCCAGGGCACAGAGGGTATTGCTGGTCTGAAATGCGCCCGCCAGGGGCAGGCGCACCGCATAGGGTTTGTCAAACACTGTAAGCGCGAGGCGCTGGCCATCGCCGTCGATGTCAGCCTTATCGAGACGTATGGCCTTGCCTTGCCGGCCGTAGGCGATCACGCGCAGGCCGCGTTGACGGCAGGCCGCATCAAAAGCCGCGAACTCCGAACTGTCGGCATTGAGGACCGCAACGCCGTCCGGCGCCATGACGTCCGTGAACAAGCGGAGTTTGGCGTTGAGATAGGCGGTCATGGAGCCGTGGTAGTCCAGGTGGTCGCGGCTGAGATTGGTGAATGCGCCGACGGCGATTCGAACACCGTCGATGCGGAACTGATGCAAGCCGTGACTGGAGGCTTCCATGGCCAGGTGGGTCGTGCCGTGGCGGCTCATCTCGGCGAGCAGGCTGTGCAGACGGACCGGGTCCGGTGTGGTCAGACTGCCGTCGACGTGAAATCCCGGTCCCCATGCGCCGAGGGTGCCGAGATACCCGGCCTTGAAGCCGAGCGATGTCCACAGTTGTTGGGTGAAATGCGCCACCGATGTCTTGCCGTTGGTGCCGGTGACGGCGACCACGGTCTCGGGCTGGGCGGCGGCGAAGCGTGCCGCCATCAGGGCAAAGCGCCGCCGCGGGTTGGAATCGGTGATCAGCCGCACAAGATTGCCGTCGCGTGCCTGACGCGCGGTACCGAGATCGGTTCCCGGTGGCGCCAGCACGGCGGCGGCGCCGCGCTTCACGGCTTCACCGATGAAGGCGCGGCCGTCGGCTTGACTGCCCGGCAGGGCGGCGAACAGAAAGCCGGCTTTCACCGCGCGGGAGTCCGCGGTCAGGCCGGTAATGTCCATGTCTCTCAGAGCCTGCACGTCCATACCCAATTCTTCAAGCAGTTCACTGAGTCTCACCGGTATCTCCCGCAGCAGGCGTCCGCGTATCGATGAGTGCAGCAATCGAATCGCCTTTGCGTGATGCCGGACCGGGCGTCGCATTCGCGGCCACCGGCTCGGTCGTGATGATCGGAGTCTGGATTTCATCCATCATCATCGCCGGAACCGTCGCGACAGCTTTCGTAATGCGGGCGTAATCGTTTGGCCCGGCGAACGCGCCGCTCGAAACCAGCGACGCCAACGGTTCGAAGTTGTCGGGGTGATTGAGCGGGAAGACGCCGAGCATGGGCGCGACCTTGGCGACGATCGTTCCTGCCGTCGGCGCGGCATTCCATCCGGCGGTGGCGAAATTCCAGGTCTCCTTGGTACCGTGCGGTTCATCGAGCACCACGACAATCACATAGCGCGGCGCATCCACCGGGAACGCGGCGACAAACGAAGTCCGGAGGGAATGTTCGGAGTAGCCGCCGCGATAGGCGACTTTCTCCGCCGAACCGGTTTTGCCGCCTACGTCATAGCCGCCCACGTCGGCCTGCTTGCCCGATCCGTACAGCACGACCAATCGCATCAGCGCACGGATCTCTTCGGATGTGCGCGCTGAGATCACTTGTTGTCCCGCTGGGATGTTGGCGGGATCACGCTTGATCACCGTCGGCGGAATCAGCACGCCGCCGTTGACCAGGGCGCTGACGGCGCTGACCACGTGAACCGGCGTCACTGAAATGCCGTGGCCGTATGCGATGGTGATGGTGTTGATGTCACGCCAGACCGCCGGATACTGCGGCGTGCCGACTTCCGGCAACTCCAGCGACAGCGGCGACAGCAATCCGAATTTGCGCAGATATGTCTTTTGTACTTCGGTGCCCGCATCCAACGCCATTTTGGCGGCGCCGATGTTCGAGGAATGGATCAGAATTTCGGGTACTGAGAGCCAGCGCTTCTCCCCGTGATAGTCACTGATCGTGAAACGCCCGATATGAATCGGCTCCGAGGCATCGTAGCGGCTGGCGAGGGTCGACGATCCGTTCTCCAACGCCAGGGCCGCGGTGAACAGCTTGAAGGTCGAGCCCATTTCATACAGACCAAGGGTCGCCCGATTGAACTGCGCGTCGGCGGGCGCGTCGCCCATCGCCTTCGGATCGAAGTCGGGCAGCGAAACCATGGCGAGAATCTCGCCCGTATGGACGTCCATCACGACGGCGCTGCCGGCGTCGGCGTGAAACCGGGAGACGCCCTCGGCGAGAGTTTCGTGGGCGGCATACTGCACGCGCGCGTCGAGAGAAAGCTGCAGGGGCGTGTGACTATCGGAAAGGCTCTGATCGAAAGTTTTTTCGACGCCAGCGGCGCCACGGTTGTCCGGATCGGTGGTGCCGAGGACATGGGCGAAGAGGTTCCCTTGCGGGTATACGCGTCGCTCGGAGTCCTCGAAGTAGATTCCCGGAATGCCCAACCGATTGACGGTCATCTGCTCGACGGGAGTCAGGTTGCGGCGGATGTAGATGAAGCGCTGCCCTGAGCTGAGGCGCTTGAGGGTGTCGTCATAACGCAGGTCGGGCAGCACGCCGATCAGCTTATCAGTGACCTGCTTGGGGTCGCCGATCTTGGCGCAATCGGCGTATGCGTTCACGGTCGGCAGGTTGGTGGCGATGATGACGCCGTTGCGATCGACGATATCCGCCCGCCCGATCCCGCCGTGAGGTACGCCGGGCGCCGTCCGTGCCATCGGCGCCGACATGGAATCTTTAAACAGCATCAAATCGACCAACCGCACGCCGATGCTGGCGAATGCCAGGCCGAAGAGGCCCGCCGTGACCGCCAACCGCAGCCGCCCGGTCTCGATGGTGTGTTTGGTCGCGCCGTGCAGCCATAACTTGGGTTGCTGGCTGGGACGCAATTCTTCCCCAGGGTAGAGGAACTGCTCGCGCTTAGGCGTCCGTACGCGCCGGATCACCGTGCATTCTCCTCAGATGTGGTCGCCCCGACGGCATCCGGAAAGAGCAAGCGCTGAAGACGGGCTACAAGCACCGGAAATCCGACGGGGCGTTCGATGGCGAATGGCCCCGGCTCCGGTGGCGTATTCGCGGCATGGACGGTGGGTCCCATGGCAGGGACCGGTTTGGTGGCAGTCAGCGTATCTTCTGTGGGCGACTGGGCGGTCCCGCCGCCCAAACGATCGCGCATGGGCAACGCATTGATGTCGACGACGTTCTGAGGCACTGCGGGTCCGAAGCCAAGATATTGTGCGCTGAGACGGCGCAATCTTCCGGGATCGTTGAGATAGGTCCATTCTGCGTCGAGCACGCGGATCTCGCCGCGGTCGCGCGTGATCTGCTCGCGCTTGGAAATCAACTCGTTCTCGAGCGCCTGCACCTTGTATTTCACCAGGTACATGCTGACGCCGACCACAACCGCCAAGGCGGCCCACATCCAGCCGCCGGTTCTCATGCGCGGCCTCCCGCGATGCTGGTGAAGGCGGACGCACTCGTGCGCTCGGCCGTGCGTAGCCGTGCGGAGCGCGCGCGCGGATTGCGGGCGACTTCGCCTGCGCTGGGGACGATCGGCCGCCGTGCGAGGGCAAGGAACGTGGCACGCGGCAGCGCGGCCTGATCGGCGTTGGCCGGGGAATGCCGCGACGGTTTGTCGGCGATCTGCGAGCGTGCGCGCAGGAACGTCTTGACGATGCGATCCTCAAGCGAGTGGAACGATACGACGGCAAGGCGTCCGCCTGGCTTCAACAGGCGTTCGGCGGCGAGCAGGCCACGCTGCAGCTCACCCAGTTCGTCATTCACATAGATGCGCAGTGCTTGAAATGTGCGGGTCGCCGGATCAATGCCGTCGTGGGCGCGACGCACCGCCGCGCGGATGATGTCCGCCAGTCGCAAAGTGCGCGAGATCGGGCGTTCGCTCCGTGCGGCCACGATCGCTCGCGCGACGCGACGGGCATGGCGCTCTTCGCCGTAGGTGAAAATAATGTCCGAAAGTTCCTTTTCGGGCATGGCGTTGATGATATCGGCGGCGCTGCGGCCGCTGTTTTCCATGCGCATGTCGAGCGGGCCGTCGCGCAGAAATGAAAAACCTCGCGTCCGGTCTTCGATCTGCATTGAACTCACGCCGAGGTCGAGCGCGACGCCATCGACGCCCGCAACGCCGCGGCTGTTCAACAGTTCTGCCATGTCGCCGAATCGTCCGGCGACAAGGTGCAGACGGTCGGCAAAGCGTTCGACCAGGGCATCGCCGCGGGCGAGGGCCTGGGGATCGCGGTCGATGCCCCACACCGTGCACGCGGCGGCATCGAGTATGGCGGTGGTGTAACCGCCGCCGCCGAATGTTCCATCCACATAGACGCCGCCCTCGCGCGGTATGAGCGCTTCGAGAACTTCGGCCAGCAAAACGGGAATGTGCTCGATACTTGTAGAATCGCCTGGGCGCGCGACATCGATCATGTACCGGGCCCACCTGAACCGTCGAGTTCGGCGCGCCGCGCGGCGGCAAGGCGACGCATCATCGCCGCCTGGGCGTCTGCCAGAGCGGCCGGTTCCCAGATCTGGAAGCTGCGGCCCTTGCCGACAAAGGCGCCTTTGTCGGTCAATCCGGCCTTGGCCATGAAATCTTCGGGCAGCACGATCCGGCCGCCACCGTCGAACGGCGTTTCCCGCGCTGTTCCAATAATGAGGTGGGCGATCGCGTCCTGTTTCACGCCGGGGAGCGCATCGTCGGGAAGGCTTTCCGCGAGGGTCTCGATTCGATCCAGGCCGCAGCCCTCGATGCAGGGGTCGGTGAGGGAGGGATAAAGCGCGATTCCCGCCAATCCTTTGGCCTGCACGACCATGCGGAAGGGCGCCGGAACCGAAATCCGGCCCTTGGCGTCGATCTTGTTAACGAAGGTGCCGATGAAGGTTTTCACCGCCGCGCGCCCCTGAACCCCTGTCCATGCCCGACGCAAGGCGAACCGCCGTCGTTAACTATTTAGGTGCTAACGGATTGGTGGCCCCGGACTTGGTGGTAAATGGTATCTCATGGGATTTCATGGGTGTCAATGGTATGAACCCCTAACTCTTTGGGCTGATACCTCTAAATCGGCGTAGAACCGATGCCCATTCCCCAGACTTTGGAGCGGGTCATGGACGACATACAAACTCTATGAGTAATTTTATTACTCGGTGTGGATCGGCATATGGGGGAGGAAAAAGGCGCCAGATGGTCTGTAAGCCGGGTTTTGTCCGCCCCGTTGCCGGGGTTGGATGACCATTCCTCTGGGACGCACGTTACCGTGCGCCTCGCGCGACCGACCCGGACGACGATGTGGAAACCCATCTTCCGGCGTGACGAATCACCCGGACGGCCGTCCCTATTTGGTCTTGCTCCAGGTGGGGTTTACCCTGCCGCCACCGTTACCGGCGGCGCGGTGCGCTCTTACCGCACCATTTCACCCTTACTGGGGCGCCGGCCGAGGCCGACAGCCCTTAGCGGTTTGTTTTCTGTGGCACTTTCCCTGGGGTCGCCCCCGCCGGGCGTTACCCGGCACCTTGCTTCCATGGAGCCCGGACTTTCCTCCAGCCCGGCGCAAGCACCGGACCAGCGGTCATCCAACCATCTGGCGGGGGGCACCATGGGCGCCCGGCTTGACTGGGTCAAGCCGGGCGGGTTCATCACGGCGCATAGAGCGCTGCCACGGCGGCGATCCGGGCGGCAGTTTCCTCATCGAGGACGCCATCCACGTTTTGGGGCCTGAAACGGCGTTGAAAAGCGGCGATCACGTCGCGCGCGGCGAATCGTGGATCAAGAATGTCGGCACCGGGACCGCCGGGGATCGCATAACCCACGGCTGAGAGATTGTGCCAATGGGTGCCCTCCGGAACGACGATGGAATTGATTTCTTCCCGCGGCCAGAGGCCAATCCCACGGTTGGCCAACGCAACCCAGGGAAAGAGTTCGCCCGGGTCCTGTTTCCGGCCCGGCGCGATGTCCGAGTGACCGAGGATGGCCTTAGGGTCAAGGCCGTGTCGGGCGGCGATCTCCTCCGCAAGGTCCATCAAGGCCGCGATCTGAAAGTCGGGAAATGGCCGGTATCCCAGGTCGTGGCCGGGGTTCACCAGTTCAATGCCGATAGACGTACTGTTGAGATCACAGACTCCGCCCCAGAACGCCGCGCCCGCATGCCAGGCGCGCGCTTCTTCGTCGACCAGGCTGAAAATCGTGCCATCTTCTGTGATGAGATAATGGGCGCTCACGCCGGCTTCCGGGTCGCACAGGCGCGTCAGGGCCTCCGACGCATCCTTCATCCCGGTGTAATGGATGATCAGATGCCGAACGCCGACGCGGCCCTCGACCGGGCGGCGCGGGCCAAAATTCGGCGAGCGGTGCGTGCGTAGACAGTTCACCATGCGAGGCAGAAGATACGGGCGTTTGGGTTCAACGTGGTCCGTTTTCGTCATTTGCGTGATTGCCGTAAAAACTTGCCTATGTGCCTATAATATAGGCACATTTTGAAATCGCCAGACTCGCTGCTTTATACTTGAGCAACAGTGCTGCAATGCGGCATGAATTAACTTGGTCCGGCGAAAGTAGGCGCTGGAAACGATGATTTCCTCCGGGCGTGAGTAGGCGGGGCAATGGCATTCGACGAAATGTACACGGCGGAAGGGGAGATCCGCCCGGCTTATGTCGGTGTGGCGAAGTGGATGGCCGCGGTTGCGCCGGAACAACTCGAACGCCGTCGCGCCGAAGCTGAATTGCTCTATCGCCGCGGCGGCATCACGTTCGCTGTTTACGGTGATACCCAAGGCGAAGAACGAATCATTCCTCACGACATCGTGCCGCGCGTGTTGTCATCGGACGAATGGTCGCGCCTTGCCAAAGGCCTTGAGCAGCGTGTCCGCGCCCTCAATATGTTTCTGGCGGATATCTACGGACCACGAAATGTCCTGAAGGCCGGCATCGTGCCGGAGGATCTGATTTGGCGCAATCCGGCCTTCCGCCCGGAAATGGTTGGCCTGCGGGTTCCCCATGGCATCTTTGTTCATATCGCCGGCATCGATATTGTGCGCATCGACGCCAACGAATTCTATGTGCTGGAAGACAATGCCCGCACGCCCTCCGGCGTTTCCTACATGTTGGGCGGACGCGAGATATCCATCCGCCTGATGTCCGATCTGTTCGCGACCCATCGCGTCGCGCCGATCGAGAACTATCCCGATCAGTTATTGGATACCCTTCGCTCGGTCGCGCCGCGCGGCGCGAACGGTGATCCGGTGGTGGCGCTATTGACACCGGGACAGTTTAACTCCGCTTACTACGAGCACTCATTCCTGGCCGATAAGATGGGTGTGGAGCTGGTCGAGGGGCGCGACTTATTTGTGCGAGATGAAGTGGTCTACATGCGCACGACCGAAGGCCCGCGCCGCGTGGACGTCATCTATCGCCGTATCGACGACGACTTTCTCGATCCGCTGACCTTCCGGCAGGATTCGGCCTTGGGTGTGCCGGGATTGTTTTCCGCATACGCGGCGGGCAATGTCACGCTTGCCAATGCCATCGGCACGGGTGCAGCCGACGACAAGGACATCTACTCCTATGTGCCCGAGATCATCCGCTTTCTCCTCAGCGAGGAGCCGATCCTCAAGAATGTTCCCACGTGGCGTTGCCGCGAGCCGAAAGACCTCGGCTACGTACTGGATCACCTTGCCGAATTGGTCGTGAAGGAAGTTCATGGCTCCGGCGGTTACGGCATGCTGGTGGGGCCACAGGCCAGCCGCGAGGAGATCGCGACATTCGCGGCGCGCGTAAAGGCCAGGCCCGAAGGGTACATCGCGCAACCCACATTGGCCTTGTCGACCTGTCCGACGTTCGTGGAAAGCGGCGTCGCGCCGCGTCACGTGGACTTGCGCCCCTTCGTTCTCAGTGGTGCCAACGGCATTCGCATCGTGCCCGGTGGGTTGACCCGTGTCGCGCTGCGTCAGGGGTCGCTGGTGGTGAATTCCAGTCAGGGTGGCGGCACCAAGGACACCTGGGTGATCGAATGTTAAGCAGAACCGCCGACAGCCTGTACTGGTTGTCGCGCTATGTGGAGCGCGCCGACTATCTTGCGCGGGTGCTCGATACCGCGACGCGTCTGTCGTCGCTTCCCGCCGCGTATGCGGGAACCGGCAACGAATGGGAAAGCGCGCTGATCACGGCCGGGTGTCTCGAAGCGTTTGAAGAAGTCTATGACGTGCCGACGGCGGAAACCGTCACCGAATTTCTCGTGAGTTCCAATCGCAACCCGTCCTCGATTCGGCGCTGCCTCGAAATCGCGCGCTTCAATGCGCGTGCCGTGCGCACGGCGCTGACCGCGGAAATGTGGGAAACCATCAACGGGGCTTGGCTTGAACTGCAGGGTTTCAAGACCAAGTCGCTGTTGTCCACCGATCTGCCGCGTTTTCTCGACTGGGTGAAAGAGGTTTCCCTGCGGGTTGACGGCTCGGGCCATCGCACCATGCTTCGCAACGACGCTTACTGGTTCTCGCGCCTTGGGATTTATATCGAGCGGGCCGAGTCCACCGCACGCATCCTCGACGTGAAATACCATTTTCTATTGCCTGACCAGTCGCCCGTGGGCGGCGGTCTCGACTATACCCAATGGACCGCCATCCTGCGCGCGGTCTCGGCGGCGACCAGCTATCACTGGGTCTATCGCGAGAGCCTCAAGCCATGGCTGGTAGCCGATCTTTTGATCCTGAAGGAACAGATGCCGCGCTCGCTCGCGGCCTGCTATGGCAACATCGTTGCCAACCTTGATCGTCTCGCTGAAGCCTATGGGCGCAAAGGCCCGTCGCAGCGCCTGGCGCGGACAATCCAGACGCGTCTCGTCAATAACCGGATTGAGAATATCTTCCAGGCGGGCCTGCACGAATTCGTCAGCGATTTCATTCGCGACAACGCCGCCGTCGGCGACGCCATCGGCAAGCAATATCTCGCCTAGGTTCGTGCGATGCGCATCAATATCCAGCATCAAATTACCTGTGCCTTCGACAGCCCGATTCCGTCGCTGATCCAGATTTTGCGACTGACGCCACGGACTTATGACGGCCAATTCGTCCGGCGATGGCAGATCGACGTCGACATTGATGCGGTTCTGAAGGCGCGGGAGGATTCCTTTGGCAACATCACTCATGTGCTGACGCTCGCGGGACCATTCACGGAGCTCACGATCGCCGTCGATGGCGAGGTCGAGACTCAGGACACGCACGGCGTGGTTGCCGGGGCGCAGGAACCGTTTCCCACGCGCCTCTATCTCCGCGAAACACCGCTGACCCATCCCGGCGCCGGGTTGGCTGCATTCGCGCAGGATATCGCAGGTGAAGGCAGTCTCCTCGACCGGCTTCACGCTCTGTTGATCGGGATTCATGAGCGCGTGGATGTGGATACGGCGGCGACTAAGGCGCCCGCCATGTCAACGGCCGCCGAGGCATTTGTCCTGCGGCGCGGTGTCTGCCAGGATTTGGCGCATATCTTTATTGCCTGTGCCCGCAGTCTGGGTATTCCCGCACGGTATATCAGCGGATACATGTTCGGGGACGCCGATGAAAGCCGCCGGGATGCCAGTCATGGCTGGGCCGAGGCGTTTGTCGATGGACTGGGTTGGGTGGGGTTTGATGCCGCCAACTGTATTTGCGCCACTGATGCCTATGTCAGGGTAAGTGTCGGCCTCGATTATTTTGGTGCCGCCCCCATACGTGCTGTCCATAACGGCGCCGCGGCGGAACGGCGTACCATTGCCGTTGCGGTGGGTGCAGCCTCAGTGGGGCAGGCGCAAGAACAGCACCAGACCTGACGCGATCGCCTCCCGGCGGCCTTCCCCGGATTGGACCGATTGTTGCTGTTCGGATATAAACAGTGAAAGTTCCGGAGCCCTTCCCGGCGGCGCCGTGGCTTCGCTGCGCCGCCGGGAAGGGCTCCCTTTCAAGATATCGAGCACGTCCTGCGCGCGAAGGCGCGTCTCTTTGTAAAGGCCGGCCTTCGCCGGCAGCCGGAAGACCACTTTTCCGGGGCGTGCTCTGGGGGGATGCGATGACCTATTGCGTCGGAATGCTGTTACGCGAGGGGCTGGTGATGATCACCGACTCCCGTACCAACGCAGGCATCGACAATATCAATCATTTCCGCAAGCTGCATATTTTCGAAAAGCCGGGTGAAGTGGCGCTGGCGCTGGCGACGTCGGGGAACTTGTCGGTTACTCAATCCGTTGTCAGCTTGCTGACCGAAGGATTGCCGGACCCGGTGACGGGTAATCTTGAAACCCTTCTCGACTCACCGAGCATGTTCAAGGCGGCACAGTTGGTTGGCCGTGCTATCCGCGAAGTGGATCGGCTGGACGGCCAGGGGCTTCTCAAACACGGCGGCAGTTTCGACGCTACCATTCTCCTCGGCGGACAGATGCGTGACCGCCGCTTGCGGCTGTTCATGGTCTACTCGGCCGGCAATTTCATCGAGGCCACCGCCGACACGCCGTTCCTGCAGATCGGCGAGCATAAATACGGCAAGCCCGTCCTCGACCGGGCGGTGACTTATGATACCGAACTGTACGAGGCCTTGAAGATCGGTCTGATCTCCATGGATTCCACCATGCGTTCCAATCTTGCGGTGGGTCTGCCCCTGGATATAGCCGTATTGCGGCGCGATGCCATGCAATTTGAATTGTCTCATCGCATCGAATCCGGCGATCCCTATTTCGAGGATTTGCGGCGGCGGTGGTCGGAAGCGTTGCGGGCCGCTCATCAGGCTATTCCAATACCGCCATATGCGCGGCGGCTGTCGCAATCGGCGAATTGACGATCCCGGTTAAACAGATCATTTATTCCGGACATTGAGTTCTATGTTTTCCGAGAGGACGTAAATTATGACCACCTATACCGCGCCGCTGCGCGACATGCGTTTTGTGCTTCACGAAGTCTGTGATGCCGCCAACGTCCTGAGCAAATTGCCGGGGTTCGAAGAAGTGTCGCCGGATTTGATGGACGCGGTCCTGGAGGAGAGCGCCAAATTCTGTGAGGGTGTTCTGTTTCCCCTCAATCAGCCGGGCGATCAGGAAGGTTGTACGTTCAAGGATGGAAACGTCACCACCCCCAAGGGCTTTCGGGAGGCTTACCGACAATATGTGGAGGGCGGCTGGTGCGGCTTGACAGCAAGCCCCGATCACGGTGGTCAGGGGTTGCCGGAATCCGTCGCTTACCTCGTCGGGGAAATGATCGGGTCGGCCAACCTGTCTTTCGGACTTTACCCCGGCCTGACCCAGGGCACGATTCTGGCGCTGTCTGATCTGGGCACGGACGAACAGAAGCGCGTTTATCTGCCGAAATTGGTGACCGGTGAATGGCAGGGTACCATGTGCCTGACCGAATCCCACGCCGGATCGGATCTGGGTTTGCTGCGCACCAAGGCGGTGCCCAACGGCGACGGCAGCTACAACATCACCGGCACCAAGATTTTCATCTCCGCCGGCGAGCACGACATGACCGACAATCACGTGCACCTGGTGCTGGCGCGACTGCCCGATGCACCCGAGGGTAGCCGTGGCATCTCCATGTTTCTGATCCCGAAGTTTTTCGTGAACGCAGATGGAAGTTTGGGCGCGCGCAACGCCGTGACGTGCGGCTCAATCGAGCACAAAATGGGCATGAAAGCCTCGGTGACCTGCGTGATGAACTACGACGGCGCCAAAGGCTGGCTGGTCGGGCAGGAACATAAAGGCCTTGCCGGCATGTTCCTCATGATGAACAAAGAGCGCATGTTTGTCGGCAGCCAGGGAATTTCCCAG
>SCTM01000146.1 GCA_004297485.1 Rhodospirillaceae bacterium | reverse complement strand
CCGCAAACGGAAAAGCCGTTGGAGATCAACGCGTGCCCAAAGAGCATACTCTTGACCTCGACAAGCGGCAGCACGCCAATGATCGCGCCAGAGCGCTCTGCATATAGGTAGTGCGTGCGATGACCGAAACTGCGGGTAATGACAGCGCGCCAACCGGCGCGGTGAAAGAAAGTCGCCTCAGGGCATGCTTCAACGAAGGCATCCCAACGCGGGGCTGCAGCATCATCGAGCTCACAAACCGTCACCGGCGCGACGTCGGGCACAGCGTTCATCGCGCTGTGGATGGTGTGGGAGAGACAAAAACGCGATCGACGCGGTCCCAGGCAAAGTCAGTCAGTAGCTGGGCAAGGCGCACCTGCATCCGCTCCAGGTTGTGATAGTGGCGAAAGCGCGATTTGAACGGCAGATTCGGTACCCTTGGTTGGTCAGCGTCAACTTCCCAAGGATGGAAATAGAACATCGTCGGCTTCCCTTCGGTTGCATTGACGCGTGCAATTGCCCAGCGCGACAGGGCATAGGGCAGCAGCCGGAAGAATCCTCCACCGCCGCACGGCCAGTTACGGCCGCCCGCGCGGAGCGTCGTGATTGGCACCTCGACCACGCCGTTTGCGCCGTCGGGATAGAATGGGAAGCGCGGCGCCTCATCCATGCCGTAGAGATCATGGCGGATGGGGTTGATGCTGGAGGAATAGGTATACCCTTCCTCGGCCAGAACTGGGAACGCCCACAGATTATTACGGCCGATCGAAAACGTGGCCGCACGATAGCCGCGCACCGGTGCACCGGCGGTATCTTCCAGAATCGCTTTGGTTCGCCGTACGTCGACGCGAAATTGCGCAGGAGTCTGAGTATCGACGCGGATATGCTCATAACCGTGACTAGCAAGTTCATGACCATCAGCAACAATGCGCCGGACCAGCGCCGGGTGGCGTTCCGCGACCCAGCCCAGGGTGAAGAATGTGGCTTTTGCGCCGTGAGTGGCGAACAGGTCGAGTACGCGATTTGTCGACAGTTCGACTCGAGAGCCACGCTGGTCCCAGTCCGCCCGTCCGACATGACCCGACAGCGCCTGCACTTGGAAGTACTCTTCCACGTCCACAGACATGGCGTTGATCGCCATGCCTTGCCGCTCATTTAGAGCAGTAGGTCGCAGAGGGAACGATCCCGTGGCATCAATCATGGGAAATCACGCGACAACACCTGGCTGCCATTCAAACTCACCCCGCATATCCTCGGCAACTTTCGCGACGATGGGACCGTCGATACGGTGAAGCTGCTCCAAAAAACAGAACAGTAATACGCGGCCAAACAACACATTGATCAGGCGAGGCACTCCTCCGGTGGCGCGAAAAACGACAGGGTATGTATCGTCGGCCAGTTCCGGATCGTCGCGCCAACCCGCCTGGGTGAGGCGATGACGAATATAGTCGGAGGTCTCTTCGAGCGAGATTGGCCCGAGATGGTAACTGGCGATGATCCGCTGGCGCAACTGGGCCAGGTCGATCGTCGCAATCTTGTCACGGAACTGAGGTTGGCCGAGCAACAGCACCTGTAAGGATGGCGGCCGGCCAACCTGGAGATTGGAGAGCATGCGCAACTCCTCCAGCGCCGCTAAGGACAGATTTTGCACTTCATCGACGACGACCACAGCTCGGATGCCACGCGCGGAGATGGCTTTCAAATGATTGTGGAGGCGAATCAGCAAGCTGGCCTTATCGAGGCCTTCCTGATTGAGATTAAAGCCGGCAGCGACCATCCGCAGCAGATCGTCGGCGTCCAATTGCGAGGTTACAACCGTCGCGGCAACGAATTTGGTCGGATCCAAGGTCGAAAGCAAATGGCCGAGGATCGTCGTCTTGCCCGCACCCACTTCGCCAGTAATGACAACAAAGCCCTCACCCTGGCTTAAGCCAAAAGTCAGGTAGTCCATGGCGCGAGCATGGCCCTTGCTCGCATAGAAATAGCGCGGGTCCGGGGTGAGCTGAAACGGCAGTTCCCGGAGGTTGAAGAATTTTTCGTACATGCCCGCAGCCTAAAACGTCCTATTGAGCGTGAGCACGCCGACATTCTCAAGTGTTCGGAGGAGCGGAATAGCATGCTTCCGCTGATATATATACGAAAGGGCGAGCGTTGTCCGGGAGCCTAAGATGTAATCGAGTTCATCTTTGACGGCAACTGTGTCGGACTTGGTCCCCGCAATAGCGGGACCGCCCAGGACAGTAGGTAATCCGGTGAGTTGGGAATATTGGATTGAGAGACTGTCTGAAAAAGATCTAGATAGCTGCCGTTTGAGGGTCGCAGTACCACCCAAATTCGTACTGGTGGTGATGTCTGAGATACGGCGATCATAGGTGCCGCTCAGACTATAAGACGTCCGGCCAAGCACGCCATTCACTCCAACCTGAAGCGAATTGTCTCGGAACGCCTGATTGTTCAGGCCGAACGGATTGTCGTTAGGATTCGCCGGCAGTCCGGTGATTGGATTGACCAAGCCACCTGACGGGTTGGACACAATATTGTTCAGATTCAGTCCTGCAAGACTTTGCGGCGTC
>SCTM01000014.1 GCA_004297485.1 Rhodospirillaceae bacterium | reverse complement strand
TCACGATCGCGCCGGGGCGACGGCGGTCGAGCGGTTTATGAAGCATTATTTTCTCGTCGCGCGCGATGTGGAAGATCTCACACGTCTGTTTATGGCGGTGCTGGAGGAACGGGGACGCCGGAAACCCTTGTCCCGCATGCACGCGGCGCTTCGGCGACGCAAGATCGACGGCTTTATCGCCGAGCGCGGCCGCATCGGCGTGAAAAAGGACAGCGATTTTGCCAACGACCCGATGAAGCTCCTGCGCATCTTCCGCGTGGCGCTGGAGAACGGTCTTGAATTTCAGCCACGCACGCTGCGTCTGATCTCCCAGGAGTCTCGCCGCGTTTCGGCGTTGCGTAACGATGCGGAAGCCAACCGTATCTTTATGGACATTCTCTGTTCGTCCAAGAGTGCCGAGGCGACGCTGCGTCTGATGAGCGAATGCGGCGTGTTCGGCCGCTTTATCCCGGATTTTGCCCGGGTCGTGGCCCAGATGCAGTACGACATGTACCACGTCTATACCACCGACGAGCACACGGTCCGGGCCATCGGTATTCTCAACCGCATCGAACAGGGCAAGCTCAAGGACGAACTCCCGGTCGCCACGGAAGTGGTGAAGAAGATCGAATCCCGACGCGCGCTCTATGCGTCGGTCATGCTTCATGACATCGCCAAGGGTCGTGGCGGCGATCATTCGGATCTCGGCGCTGACATCGCACTCACTTTGTGCCCGCGCCTCGGCCTGACACCCGAAGAGACCGAAACCGTGAGCTGGCTGGTTCGTCAACACCTGTTCATGAGCAATACCGCCTTCAAACGCGATCTCGATGATCGCGAGACCATTGTGCGATTCTGCGATGTGGTGCAGTCGCCGGAGCGGCTGAAGCTGCTGTTGATTCTGACGTGCGCCGACATCCGCGCCGTCGGGCCGGCGGTGTGGAATAATTGGAAGGCGACGTTGCTGCGCGACTTGTTCTATCGTGCCATGGAACACATGACCGGCGAGCAGGCCGGTGCTGTCAGTTCCGGCGCGGTCCGGACCGATCACCGGATCGCCGCCGCTAAGGAAGCCCTTACCAAGGAACTGCGCGATTGGAAGGCGGATGAGTTGGAACACCATCTAGCCATCGGCTCTCCTGCCTATTGGCTCGCTTACGACACCGCAGCCCATGTGCGTCACGCACACATCATCAAGGCTGCCGCCGCCGCGGGCGACAAAGTGGCGATCGATTTCGCGGTCGACGACTACCGGGCGGTGACGCAGATGCTCATTTACGCGCCCGATCATCCGGGCTTGTTCGCGCGCATCGCCGGGGCACTGGCCTTGTCGGGCGTGTCCGTGGTCGACGCCAAGATCATGACGCTGGCCAACGGCATGGCACTGGATACCTTTGCCATCCAGGATTTCGATGGTCAGCCGCTGATCCTGCCCGAGAAGAAGGCGCGCGTCGCCAGCCGGGTTGTCGCTGCCCTGGAAGGACGCATCCGCCTTAATCAAGAGCTTGCCACGGCCGGTGCGCGCCTGCCGGCGCGGGTCAAGGCGTTGGAAGTACCGCCGCGCGTGATTATCGACAACGCTGCCTCTAAGGTTTGCAGTGTCATCGAGATCAACGGCCATGACCGTCCCGGTTTCCTGTTCGACGTCACCCGGGCCATGGCCGATCTCGGCTTACAGATTTCCTCGGCTCACATTTCCACCTACGGCGAGCGGGTGGTGGACGTGTTCTACGTCAAGGATGTGTTTGGCATGAAGGTCGAGCACGAAACCAAGATTCGTCAGATCCGCGAGGCCCTGGGCAAGGCGATCGGGGTCGCCGCCGCCGACGTTTCGGTGGAACGGCGGACCCAGCCGCGCCATTCAAAAAACTCCGTCGCCGCGGAGTGACGGAACCTTCTGCCGCTGTCCTCGCGCTTGACGTGAGGACCCAGTGTTGCCAAGACAGGCGGGTTCGGCAAAATCGTTGCTTTCTGCATCGCACGGCGCCCGGAAACCCTGGACCCTCACGTCAAGCCCGAGGGTGACGAAATAGATGTCCCACCCGCCATCTCTGTTCCGCACATTCGCTACGGTCGGCAGCTACACCATGCTGAGCCGCGTCGCCGGGTTTCTGCGCGAGACATTGATGGCCACTTTCATTGGCGCCGGTGCCGCGTCCGACGCCTTCTTCGTGGCTTTCACGATCCCGAACCTGTTCCGGTCCTTGTTTGCCGAGGGGGCGTTCTCTGCCGGGTTCGTGCCGATTTTTGCTCAAACCCTCGAGCGGGATGGTCAGGAAAAGGCCAAGCAGTTTGCCGACGAAGCGTTCGCCGTCCTCACTGTTGTGCTGCTGATTTTTTCCGCCGTGATGATGATCGCTATGCCGCTGGTGCTCTATGTCATGGCGCCCGGCTTCGAACATATTCCGGGACAGATGGAACGCACGACCGCGTTGGCGCGGATCGCGTTTCCCTATCTTTTGTTCGTGTCCCTGACGTCGTTGCAATCGGGCGTGCTGAACGCGCTTGGACGATTTGCCGTCCCGGCGGCGGCGCCGGTACTGCTTAACATCACGCTGATCACCGCGCTGCTGCTGGGCGTGGGTGCGGA
Source organism: Rhodospirillaceae bacterium (assembly GCA_004297485.1). GTDB lineage: Bacteria > Pseudomonadota > Alphaproteobacteria > Rhodospirillales > Rhodospirillaceae > SCTM01. The sequence goes on along the minus strand of SCTM01000014.1, from coordinate 37,397 downwards.
CGGAGACCGCGCCTTGTTTATGTCCTGGGGCGTCTTCGTCGCTGGTGTCGTGCAGTTCGTGTGGCTTGCTGCGGACTGCCGGCGGGTCGGGGTCGGCTTTCATCTGGTGCGTCCACACCTCACGCCCGAGGTCAAGCAGTTGATCGCCCGTATAGTGCCGGTGGCCTATGGCGCGGGCATCTATCAGGTCAATGTGGTGGTCAACAGAATCGTTGCGTCGCTGGTCGGCGTCGGGGCGGTGTCGTGGATCAATTACGCCGATCGGGTCAATCAACTGCCCATCGGTATTTTCGGGACCGCCATCGGCGTCGCGCTCTTGCCGCTGCTGGCGCGCCAGATTCAATCGGGCCAGGAAGCCGCTGCCCTGGCCAATCAGAACCGCGCCATTGAAATCAGTCTTCTGCTCACCATGCCGGCGGCGGTGGGGATTGCGGTGCTGGCAGAGCCCATCACGGCGGTGGTGTTCGAACATGGCCGTTTCACGCCCGGCGATCGTCATGCGGTGGCTTCGGCGTTGCTGGCGTTTTCTTTCGGATTGCCGGCTTATGTCCTCAACAAGGCGCTGACGCCGGGATTCTTTGGTCGTCATGATACCCGCACGCCGGTGATCGCTTCGACGGTGGCCCTCGTCGTCAATCTCACCATCAATATCGCGCTGATGCACAAGTTCGGCCATGTGGGGATCGCGATTGGAACCTCCGTGTCCGCTTGGCTCAACGCGGGGCTTCTCAGCACGATCCTCTATCGCCGTGGCCATTTGAAACCCGACGACCGGCTGCGCCGCCGCCTGCCGCGCATCGTGATAACCAGTGCCGCCATGGGCGTAGGCTTGTGGTGGGGCCTTGGCGCGGTGCTCCGGGTGTTCGGGCCGGTGTTCGGCATGCCGGGTCTGGGGGCCGGCGCCAACGGATCGCGCACGTTAGCCCTGATTCTGCTCATCGGCGGCGGCGGTCTGATTTATCTGCTGAGTGCGTTCGCCGTCGGCGCCGCCACGCGGGACGATCTCGGTCTGCTCAAGCGGCGGCGAAAAGGTCCGATTGCTTGACCGTGCTGCGGGCGTGAGCTACCTAGCGGCGCTTATCTAAAAGGAAATACGCGATGTCGCGCGGCCGCATCCTGTCCGGAATCCAGCCCACCGGAAATCTTCACCTCGGCAACTACCTGGGCGCAATCCGCAATTGGGTGGCGCTACAGCAGGACTACGAGTGCCTGTTCTGCATCGTCGATCTGCACGCCATTACCGTGTGGCAGGAGCCGAAGGAACTGCTGCGCTCGACCCGGGAAGTAGCCGCCGGCATGATTGCCGCCGGCATCGATCCGGCCGCCAACGCGTTATTCGTGCAGAGCCACGTGCCGGCTCATGCCCAGCTGGCCTGGGTGTTCAACTGCATCGCCCGCCTCGGCTGGCTCAACCGCATGACCCAGTTCAAGGACAAGGCCGGCAAGGATAAAGAAAAGGCCAGTGCCGGACTCTACGTCTATCCCAACCTCATGGCGGCGGACATTCTGGTCTACAAGGCCACCCATGTCCCTGTGGGTGAAGACCAGAAACAGCACCTGGAACTGACCCGGGACATCGCCCAGAAGTTCAACAACGACTACGGCATGAACTTCTTTCCCCTGCCCGAGCCTGTGATCCGCGGCCCGGGCACCCGAGTCATGTCGCTGCGCGACGGCACCAAGAAGATGTCCAAGTCGGACCCGTCCGACTTCTCCCGTCTCAACATGACCGACACGGCGGACGCTATCGCCCAGAAGATCCGTAAGGCCACCACCGACCCGAACCCGCTTCCGGATGCGGTCGCCGGTCTTGAGGGGCGGCCGGAAGCCGAAAACCTTCTGAGCATCTATGCCGCGCTCACCGACGGGACACTGGAACAGGCGGTGGCGGAGACGGCGGGCTGGACCTTCAGCCAGTTCAAGGCCCGCTTGACCGAGGTGGCGGTGGCGGTGCTGGGCCCCATCGACGCCGAAATGGCGCGGTTGATGGCCGATCCGGCGGAGATCGACCGGGTTCTGGCCCGTGGCGCGGCCAAGGCCCGGTCCATCGCCGAGCCGATCCTGGCCGAAATCTATGCCACCGTGGGATTTCTCCCACCCCATTGATATTGCTCACTTTGCTGCGGGAATCGCTGCAGCATAAAGTGCAGCATTCCTGACGTCGCGCCGTGGCCTGGGACGATGTGAGTCCCGGCTGGCGGTTGCGGCGACTCGACCGGCATAATCGGCGGCTTTTCGAACAAGGCTGATCCAGCCAAGGGGTGCGCGTGGAACTCAATCAGGTTCGTTATTTCCTCACCCTGTGCCGTGAATTGAATTTCACCAAGGCGGCGACCGCGTGCGGCGTGTCGCAACCGGCACTGACCAAGGCCATCAAGAATCTGGAAGACGAACTGGGCGGCGAATTGTTCCGGCGCGAGCGCGGCAACACCCACCTCACAGACCTGGGAAGAATCATCAAACCTCACCTCGAGCAGGTGTTCACATCCACTGCCGCCGCGCAGGAGGAAGCGGTCAGTTTCAAAAGCGCCACGCGCGTGGAACTGATGCTCGGTGTGATGTGCACCATCAGCCCCAGTGTCATGGTGGGTTTTCTGCGCGCCATTCGCGAACGCCTGCCCGCCATCGACCTGACCATCACCGAACTCCCCGGCCCCGTGCTCATGGAAACCATGATGAAAGGTGCCTGCGATGTGGCGCTGATCGGCATGCCCAAGCTGCCGGAACGCCTCGATCCCATCCCGCTCTACACCGAACGTTATGGCGTCGCCTTTGCCAAGGGCCATCGCTTCGAACGCATGAATGCCGTGCCGTTTCGCGAATTGACCGGTGAGGCCTATGTCGAGCGGACGCTATGCGAATTCGACGATCACTGGACTGCCATGGCCATGGGCTGGGATGCGGAAGTGGACGTCAAATTCCGTAGCGAGCGGGAGGATTGGGTTCAGGCCATGCTGGCGGCCGGGGTCGGCTGCTCGGTCATGCCCGAATTCCTGCCGCGCATGCCCGGCGTGGTACTGCGGTTGATTGTGGAGCCGGAAGTCAGCCGCACCGTTTCCCTGGTTACGGTCGCGGGGCGCCGCTTCACGCCGGCGGCTAAAGCCGTGGTACAACTGGCGAAAGGCTATCGTTGGGAGCTGTAGGTCCGGTAACTCCCCGCTGTCATTGGCGTGCGCCACCATAGCCTGCGGTTATGGAATTTGTAACAAACCGATATTGGCACCCCGGCGCGCTTTTCCCGTAGCCTCTCCCTTGTCCGCAGCATCGGACGTCAACAGACCTCAGGGAGATCAACCATGCAGTCCACCAAACTCACCCACGCCGCGCTGCTTGCCGCCGTTGTCGGCGCCACCGTTGCCTTCACTTCCTCCGGTGCCAAGGCCGATGATGCCAAGCCCGGCATGGCCATGGAAAAGTGTTTCGGTATCGCCAAGGCGGGCGAGAATTCCTGCGCCGCCAAGAACGGAAATCATTCCTGCGCCGGTCAGTCAAAGACCTCCTACAGCGGCCAGGAATTCAAGGCCATCCCGGCCGGCACCTGCGACAAGATGATGGGCAGCCTGACGCCGTTCGATGGCATGAACCCGAAAATCAAAGGCTAGTTCGGCCGAGAAACTTTGCGTGCCGCCGGCCGATAGGCATCCTTTCGGCCGGCGGGCGTTTCTCGCCTACAACCATCAATCTCAGGTGCATCCATGATCGCCGCCCGTCTTCAGGCTTTACCCGCCGTTCAGGCGGCTGAAAAACTTTATGGCTGCGCGACCGCGTTGCTGGAGCGCTATGGCGCGCCGCTGTTCGATCTCGCCGTCCGTCTATGGATCGCGCGGGTGTTCTTCAATTCCGGTCGGGTCAAGATCGCCGATTGGAATTCGACGGTCTATCTGTTCCAGGACGAATACAAAGTTCCCATTTTGCCGCCCGAAGTCGCCGCGACCATCGGCGCGGCGTTCGAACTGGGCATGCCCGTGTTTCTGGTTCTCGGTCTTTGCGCACGCTTCGCCGCGCTACCGCTTATCGGCATGACCCTGGTGATCCAGTTCGTGCTCGGCGCCCGTGATCCGTCCTATGACAACGTCGAGCACTTTTACTGGCTGTTCCTGCTGGTCATGATCGTCGTGCGTGGTCCCGGCGTGTTTTCGCTCGATTGGCTTCTACGCCGTAGTTTCACGGCCGCGCGCTTGATCTCTAAATGATCTGGCACGCCTTCTCGAAGGACAGGCGTGGGCTGCGGTCGAACAATTTGCTCTCATCGCCGATGCCGATGTTGCACAGGAAATTCGCTTTCACCCGCCCGTCGGGCCAGAAGGCCGCATTCACTTTCGCCGGATCGAAGCCGCTCATGGGGCCTGCGTCGAGTCCCAAAGCCCGGGCGGCGATGATCAGATAGGCGCCTTGCAAAGTACCGTTGCGGAACGCGGTCTCCTGCGCCATGGCCTCGCTGCTGGTGAAATAATTCTTCATGCCGGGCGCGTGCGGAAACAGCTCCGGCAGATATTCATAAAACTGCGTGTCATACCCGATGATCACTGTCACCGGCGCTTCCATGGTCTTGGCCAGATTACCTTCCGCCACGGCCGGCTTGAGCTTTTCCTTGCCCGCCTTGGACGCGATGAAGATGAAACGCGCCGGACTGCTATTGGCGCTGGTGGGTCCCATTTTCATGAGGTCGTAGATTTCCCGCATCAGCGCTTCGGCGACCTTTTCCGGCTTCCAGCCGTTTTGGGTACGGGCCTTGCGGAAAATCAAATCCTGACCGGCGCTATCGAGCGTGTCGCGCATCAATGATATCTCCTCACTGCGATGGAATGGTGACTCACCAACATCCGGCCCCAGTTGTCACGGGTCACACGCGCCCGACGACCGGCACAAGCGCACCTGTCACCGCGCTGGCTTCGTTTGAACTCAGGAACAGAATGACGGCCGCAAGCTCGGCCGGTGATACCCATGTGGCCGGATTGGCATCGGGCATATCGGCGCGGTTTTGCGGCGTGTCGATAATCGACGGCAGCACGGCATTGACCGTGACTTTGCCCTTGAGTTCCTCTGCCAGCGCTTCCGTCAGCCGATGCACGCCGGCCTTTGACGCGGTATAGGGGCCCATGCCCGCGGCGGCCTTGATGGCGCCGTTGGCGCCGATATTGACGATCCGGCCGTTGCCCGACGCGATCAGCGCCGACAGCGCGGCATGACACATGTTGGCCGCGGTCTTTACGTTCAATGTGTAGAGCAAGTCCCACACTTCCGGCGTGCTGTCGGCGACCTGCACCCAGCGAAAGCCCCCGGCGATATTGACCAGGGCGTCGACACCGCCAAACTGTTTCTGAACCTTCTCGACGACTTGCGCGGCGTCCGTCCGGCTCGACAAATCGACATTTCCAAGCATCAGCGCCTTCGCACCGAGAGCGGTCGCCAGCTCCGGCGGCGGGCTGGGCGCCTTATCGACAAGGGCGACGCGCGCGCCCTTCTTGACGAATGACTCCGCGACCACGCGGCCCAATGCGCCAAACGCGCCTGTAATGATCGCAGTCTTGCCCTGCATATCGATTGTTCCTTTGTCTTTTTTCACGTCATTGAAATGCGCGTCCAAATCGACACGCGAATCCAGCCGTTTGATTTACGCTTCAACTGGACTGTGGACTGGTAAATGGCCATGCGATCTTAGAACACGCACATCGAGGCAAAGTTTAGACGACCGCTTCGACCTGCGTCACCTCGGGCACATAATGCTTGAGCATGTTTTCGATGCCCATTTTCAAGGTCGCGGTGGAACTGGGACACCCGGCACATGAGCCGCGCATGTGCAGGTACACGGTGCCGTTCTTGAACCCCTTGTAGATGATGTCGCCGCCATCCTGGGCAACGGCCGGTCGCACGCGGGTTTCGATCAGTTCCTTGATCTGAACCACGATCTCCTCGCTGCCGTCGTCGTTGACCTCATCCGTGTCGGCGGCCTCTTCGTCGATCACCGCCGCGCCGGAGGTGAAGTGATCCATGATCGCCCCCAAAACCATGGGCTTCAGGGTCTGCCAATTCCGGTCGTCGGCCTTGCTCACGGTGATGAAGTCGCCGGCCAGGAATACGCCGCTGACGCCGTCGATCTCGAACAGGAGGCGGGCGAGCGGCGAGCGGGTGGCGTCCTCCCGGGTGGTGAAATCGGCGACGCCCTGGGTCAGGACTTGCCGTCCGGGCAAGAACTTCAATGCCGCCGGATTGGGGGTCTCTTCGGTTTGAATGAACATGGGGGATGTGCCTTTCGCGCCTCGTCCGGGGCAAGCCCGTCAGGCTCAGAAGATTACAAAGGGGATGTCCCTAACTTAGTCTTCAACCGAGGGGTTCGCCACTGCTCCGTGGACGCATAGCTTGAGTCCTTAGCTAAGGGCGTCGATTTGCGCCGTGTCCAGGTCCCCCGGCACGATCGTTACCGGGATGCGGATTTTGCCCGATAGGCGGCCGGAAATGGCACTTACCAAGGGGCCCGGCCCTTCCGAGCCGGTTCCGGCGCCAAGCACCAGGACGGAAAAGCTCGGGTCTTCGGCGATCACCCGCAGCAGCTGTTCCATGGTATCGCCCTCGCGGATGTAAAGGGCCGGGAAGGTCCCGGTCTGCCGATGAACGTCGGCCGCCACATCTTGAAGGAGTTGTTCGGCCTCGTTGCGCGCCTCGCGTTCCATCAATTCGCGGACCGAGGCGAAATGCTGAAACTCCGCCGAGGGCAGGGCGTAAAACAGGGCGACAAGGCCGCCCGTATGCACGGCGCGGCGACAGGCGAAGCGCAGCGCGGCTTTCAACTCCGCCGAATTATCCACCACCACGAGGGACTTGCGCGGGCCAGGGCCGGCCTCAGTCCCGGCCGGGTTCGCTGTGGTATTTTCGGCGGCGTTCTCAGTCATGGGAAATCCGTGGTCCGATCAGGTCCGGCGGAACGCGACACTGGCGCCATATCCGGCGGCGATGGCGGCGGCAATCGCCAGCATGCCGTACACCAAGCCAAAGTTGTGCGCGAAATCGTAGATGTCGGCGTCAACGCCGATCTTCGATACCGTGAAGGGCAAGATCTGGGCGCTGGCCACCGCGCCATCCCGGAACAGATAGACTTCCACCAGATAGGTTCCGGTGGCGACATTGGCGGGAAAATATAGCTCGGTCCGGAACAACCGGTTGGACATGAGGTTCACGGCGCCGAGTTCTTCGCTGTAGAGCCCCTCGTCGGTCTTGAGACGTACGAGCGCCTGGCGAAAGACATCGAGGTCGGCGGTGGTGGCCGTCTTCTCGTTCGCGGGGTTCAGGCGAATGTTGTTGAGGCCGATCTGATAGCGGGACAGCAACTCGTTAGGGACGATTTCCGCCAGGGGGCGGCTCGACGCCATGCGATAATAAGACGGCACATCGCGCAATGTCACCGATCTGGCGTTGACCCAGATGGGTCCAAAGCGCTGCTTATAGCGCACATCGACGTCTTTGACCGGACCGCGGATGACGATGACGATGTCGCCGGTGCCGTCGGTGGCGCCGAACAGCAAGACGCTCGCGCCCGTGAATCTGGAAGTAATGGCAACCAGATGATTGGACAGGTCGGCCACCAGCGGTACGTCGTCCGCGGTGGCGCTCGTGGTTCCAAGCGCGACCGTCGCCAACAAGGCGATTGCCATGCGCCGTAGCAGGTGACACCCGCGTTTCATCATCCGCCGCTTTCGCGCAAGGAAAACAGATCCTGCGGCGGAATCACCAGATCGAGCGCCAACCGCAAAGCCACCGCAAGCACCATGATGGCCAGCATGACCCGCAGTTGCTCGCCCTTGAACTTGCCGGCGAGGCGGGCGCCGACCTGCGCGCCGACGACACCGACGACCAGCAACAACAGTGCCAGGACCACATCGACGGTCTGATTGAATATGGCCTGCAACAGGGTTGTGTTGGCGGCGACGAAAATCGTCTGGAGAAGGGAGGTGCCGATCACCACCTGGGTCGGCATGCCCAGGAGATAGATCATGGCCGGCACCATGATAAAGCCGCCGCCGACGCCCATGACCGCGCCCAGAATACCCACCACGAATCCCACGGCGAGCGGCAGCAAGGCCGATATATAAAGCTTCGAGCGGCGAAACCGCATCTTGAAGGGCAGGCCGTGCATCCAGGTATGCCGGCCGGGTCCCCGTGCCGTGAGGGGCATGGGCGCGCCTTTGTTGAGCACGCCCGGCAGGCTCTCATAAAGCATGAAGCCGCCGACGATCCCCAGGAACACCACATAACCAAAGGCGATGGTCACATCGATGTGGCCGAGGCGCTTGAGGACGTTAAACACCCACACGCCCAGGCTGGACCCGACGAAGCCGCCGATGGTCAGGACGGCGCCCATCTTGAGGTCGACATTGCCGCGCCGCATGTGAACCAGAACGCCCGACACGGACGAGGCCACGATCTGATTGGCCTGGGTACCCACGGCGACGGCCGGCGGTACGCCGATGAAAATCAGCAGCGGCGTCATCATGAAGCCGCCGCCGACGCCGAACAGACCCGACAGAAGGCCGATCCCGCCGCCAAGGGCGAGAACGAGGAAGATGTTTACCGACATCTCGGCGATGGGCAGATAGATCTGCATCGCGGACGGAATCCGATGCTGTGCGGCGGTTGCGACCTGGGGCGAAGATAATGTCTCTTCGGGTTGTACGTGCGTCAGAACAACGGTTCAAGCCTGAACGCGGTTGCTTACCGGGTCGGGCCCAGCCGCGTTAGACCACGTCACGTCAGCCGCTGAAATCCCGAATGGGCGACGTCGCCGCGCAGGGCGTCGCGGACCCGGTTTGCGCGCACGGCGACGGCGATCCGCACGAAAGCGTCCTCGCATGCGGCGATGAAACCGTCCACCTGGGCATCGGTGTGGGCGTACATGGCGTAAAACGCGTCCTTCGCCAGATAGCCGCGATCGAGCATGAGCTGGGTGAAAAGGGTGCGCGCCGCCACGGCATCGGGAACTTGAAAGGCGAAATGGGCAAGGGGCGCGATCCCCGAAACCTCAATGGGCAAATCCGCCGTCGCCGCCGCGCGCCGCCATCCGGCCATGACTCGCTCACCCACGCGCACCAGATGGGCGGAAACATTCCGGGCGCGGTACTTGGTTATGGTCGCCAGCGCCGCCGCCGGGCCGGTGCGCTCCGTCCAGGCGGTGGAGCTGATGAAGGTCTCCTGGGCCGCGGCCATGACCGCTTCCCGCCCAAGCACCGCCGAAATGGGATAGCCGTTGCCCATGGCCTTGGCGAACACGGCCATATCCGGGTCCACTCCCAATGTCAGATGGATGCCGCCGGTGTTGACGCGAAACCCGGCGGTGATCTCGTCGAACACCAGCACCGCGCCGCATTCATCGGCGACCTGACGCACGCCTTCCAGAAATCCCGGCGCGGGCGGATTGCGCACTGGTTCCATAACAATGGCGGCCAGATTGGCGCCGTGCTCCTGGGCGATACGCTTGAGGCCCGCCAGATCGTTGTAGTGAAACGGCTGCATGAGACCCTGCAAGCCGCGCGGCACGCCCTTGGGTGCGAGACCGGCGAGAAGATGGCCGTCGAGCGTGCTGTCGTCGGCGAGATTGGCCGACAGATACCAATCGTGCCAGCCATGATAGCCGCAGAACGCGATCACCTGTCGGCCGGTGTGGGCACGGGCGATGCGTACGGCAATTGACATCGCTTCGCCGCCGGACCGGGAAAAGCGCACCATGCGCGACCACGGATGAAGCGCCACCAGCAATTCGGCAAGCCGCACTTCCTCCGGGCAGTTGAGCGTGGTCATGGATCCGGCGTCGATGGCGGCTTTCACCGCGCCGTCCACGTCCGGGTCGGCATAACCCAACACCGTCGCGCCGACGCCGCCGATGGACATGTCGATATAGGTATTGCCGTCGAGATCGGTAATCTCAGCGCCTTTTGCCTTGTTGTAATAAGCCGGCCAGCCGCCGGGCAGAAACATTTCCGGGCGCTTGGACAAAAGCTGTGTGCCGCCGGGAATCAGCGCGCGCGCCTTGGCATAGAGCGCCTGGCCCTTCGCGGTGGACTTGGGCGGCGGGCCGGATTTCGAATCAGGCGGCGACATGGCGCTTGTACCAATCGTAGGTGACGGCGATGCCCTCCCGCAGCGGGATGGACGGTTGCCAGCCGGCATTCGTCAGCCGCGTGCAATCCAGCAGCTTGCGCGGCGTGCCGTCGGGCTTGGTTGCGTCATAGGTGAACGTTCCGGTGAATCCAACAACTTCCGACACAAGTTCCGCCAGCTCTCGAATAGTGAGGTCGCCGCCGCTACCGACATTGATGTGGGAGTCCTCCGAATAGCGTTTCATCAGAAACACGCACGCATCCGCCAGGTCGTCCACATGGAGAAACTCGCGGCGCGGCGCGCCGCTGCCCCATACGGTAAGCTCATGGGTACCATCGAGCTTGGCCTGATGCGCCTTGACCATCAACGCCGGCAGGACATGACTCGACTGCAGATCGAAGTTATCGCCGGGACCATAAAGATTGGTCGGCATGACGCTGATGAAATCGCGGCCATAGGCGCGGCGATAGGCCTGGCATTGTTTGATGCCGGCGATTTTCGCCACCGCGTACCACTGGTTGGTTGGTTCCAACGGACCGGTGAGAAGCGACTCTTCGCGCAAGGGCTGGGGCGCAAGACGTGGATAGATGCAGCTTGATCCGAGAAACAAAAGCTTTTTCACACCCACCTTGTGGGCGGTGGCGATGACATTGGTCTGAATCTGGAGATTGTCGGTGAGGAATTCCGCCGGATGACTATCGTTGGCCAGAATGCCGCCGACCACGGCCGCCGCCATGATCACCGCATCGGGCTTTTCCTCGTACATCCAGGCTTCGACGTCGGATTGGCGGGTGAGATCAAGAGCATGCCGGCTGATCTTGAGCACCGTGCAGTCTTCGTGCGCCAGACGCCGGGCGATGGCCGCGCCGACCATGCCGTTATGTCCGGCCACCCATACGCGCTTACCGGCAAGATCGAAAGGAGGGGCATCAGTCATCGCGGGCGAAGCGCGTTGCTTCCTCTTTTACCGCGATCAAATCATGAGCGACCATTTCCGCAACCATGTCTTGGAACCGGGTGGTGTGCTTCCACCCCAGCACGCGCTCGGCTTTGGACGGATCGCCCAGGAGCAGGTCCACTTCCGTCGGCCGGAAGTAGCGCGGATCGACCTCCACCAGCACCTGGCCGGTCTTGGCATCGACACCCGTTTCCTCGATACCCGTTCCATTCCAGGCGATGGTGCGTCCCACCTGCGCGAACGCCAGTTCGACAAATTCGCGCACCGCGTGGGTTTCACCCGTGGCCAGCACATAATCGTCCGGCGCCGGCTGCTGCATCATGCGCCACATGCCGTCCACATAGTCGCGGGCATGTCCCCAATCGCGCTTGGCGTCCAGATTACCCAGATAGAATCGATCCTGCAGCTTAAGTTCGATGGACGCCACGGCGCGGGTGATCTTGCGGGTGACGAACGTCTCACCGCGCATGGGGCTCTCATGGTTGAACAGAATGCCGTTGGACGCGTGATAACCGTAGGCTTCGCGATAATTCACCGTGATCCAGTACGCGTAAAGTTTCGCCGCCCCATAGGGGCTGCGCGGATAAAACGGTGTGGCTTCATTCTGGGGCGTTTGCTGAACCTTGCCGTAAAGCTCGGAGGTCGATGCCTGATAAAAGCGCGTGCGATCCTTCAGGCCGAGAATGCGGATAGCCTCGAGAAGCCGCAGCGTGCCGATGCCGTCGGCATTGGCGGTATATTCCGGCGTCTCGAAGCTCACCTGCACATGGCTTTGCGCCGCCAGATTGTAGATCTCGTCGGGCTGCACTTCCTGCACCAGCCGGATCAGGTTGGTGGCGTCGGTGAGATCGCCGTAGTGCAGGAAAAACCGCACCCCCTTGTCGTGGACGTCCTGATAGAGGTGATCGATGCGGCCGGTATTGAAGGACGAGGATCGCCGCTTCACCCCGTGCACGATATAGCCCTTGTCCAACAGCAACTCGGCCAGATAGGCGCCGTCTTGGCCGGTGACGCCGGTGATAAGGGCAACTTTTTGCGGCATTACAATTCCTGGAGAAAGGACGCGACTAGGTCGGGAGGATTATGTCGTGGAACCGCTTGCCGCTCAATTGTGTCAATGGCGCGGCCTTGAGCGCGTTGACGATGCGCTGGGCCGCACCGCCGCCGCCATAGGCCGGTGGTGATGCGGCGGCCACGGTGTGAAAAGCCGGATCGAGGGCGCGGTCGATGGCCGCGCGGATGGCGCTTTCATCCTCGCGACAGTCGATGACGCTGTCTGAACGCAAACGGCCCTTCTGCCGGTCGCCGATGTTGACGGACGGTATGTGCAGCGCCGGGGCTTCGATTAAACCGGAGGATGAGTTGCCGATGACCACGTTGGCGGCTTTCATGGCGCTCAAATAACGCGGCTGGCCGAGGGACTTCACCGCCACGTGCCGGCGCGGGTTCGCGCCCACAAACGCGGCGACCTGGTCGCGCAACGCTCTATGGCCGGGATCGCTGTTCACGCCCGTGAAAATCATCGCTGTATCGGGATAAAGCGCGAGTGCGCGGAGCAGGGTGCTCAGGCCCGCAATTCCGCCATCGGCTTGCAGGGTCACCGGATGATAGGTGATGAGGAACAGCGTGCCCGCAACTTCGATCCCCAGGTCTGCGGCCATGGTCTGCGGGGTCATGGGCACAACAGCGTCGATCTGGTCCAGCCCAGGCGCGCCGGAGAGCATCACGCGGGCCGGGTCTTCGCCCATCTGAAGCAGTCGTTTTCGGTAGGGCTCGGCCGCGACAAAATGCAGTGCGGCCATTTTGCTCAGGGCATGACGCATGGCGTCGTCCACGGCCCCTTCGGTGATTTCGCCACCGTGAATATGGGCGATGGGAATATTGAGCAACAGCGCGGCCACGCCCGCCGCCAGAATCTCATAACGGTCGCCCAATACCAGGACGATGTCCGGTGCGAGGCGGCTGAGTTCCCGGGCGATGCCGGTGACGGCGCGGCCGGTCGATTCGGCAACGGCGAGTGGCGTGTCGTCGTCAAGGGCAAGGTCAACGCGCCCGTCGATGGTAAAGCCGTCGGCAGCAATCGCGTGCCAGGTTTCGCCGAACCGTGGATCAAGGTGCTGTCCGCAAACGATGACCTGAAGCGCAAGCGCCGGATCGTTCTTCATCGTCGCCATTACCGGCTGCAGGTGGCCGTAATCGGCGCGGCTGCCGGTAACCACGCAAATGCGCCGGCTCACGGCTTTTCCTTTGCCGTGGGCAGGCCCCAAGGCGAGAGATCGATGTACCCCTTTTCGGCGCAGAATGTCGCAAGCGCCAAATCCTCGGCGGATTCAATTTCGATAGAGTGATAGCGGTCCATAAGCAGGCCGAAGCATTTCTCCGGCGCGCCGTATATTTTCCCCGTCGCCTTGAACGCGGACCAGCGGAACAGATAAAGCGCGCCGTTCATGGTCCACTCTTCGCCCTGATCCTGGCGGCGCAAGCCACTGGCACGATTTAGTTTATCGACGATGGGCGCAATGCTGCCGTTGTCCAAGCACGGGCCGACGTAGGTGGAGTGGGGCTCCATGGCGCGCATGCCCACCACTAGGTCGGCGTTCCGCGCCGTGTAAAGGGTGATGGCCTCGCGGAAATGCGCGGGCGTGGCGAACGGCGATGATGGTTCCAGCAACATGACGGCGTCATAGGTGCGCTTCTCATTGCTCTCAATCCAGGCCATGGCGTGTTGAACGACACTGGCTGACGTGGCTGTATCGCTGGCCAGTTCTGCCGGACGCAAAAACGGTGTTTCAACCCCGTGTTTTGCGGCCTCGAATTGAATGTCCGGGCTGTCGGTCGATATTATCAATCGTGCGCTGGGGTCGAACTTCCGTGCCGCGCGGGCTTTATAGCCGACCAGGGACAGGCCTTCGATCTGGCGCAGATTCTTGCCAGGCAGCCCCTTCGAGCCGCCACGCGCTGTGATAAGAAAGAGAATGGTCGGTGGAGAGGCCAAGAGGTACGTCGCGCGGTCAATCATGTGGTCATGGGATCGATGCCACACATTAACCCGAGGCCGCGTATTAACCTACTGCGTCGGTACTATTGTCCTCGAAAATGCTACTCTCGCCGCACACCTTGCCGGAAAATACGCTCGTGCTGTCTGTTTCCCGCCACACCTTCATCATCGCCGAGGCTGGCGTTAACCATAACGGCAGCCGCGAACAGGCATTGGCGTTGGTGGACGCGGCGGCTCGGGCCGGCGCCGACGCGGTCAAGTTTCAGACCTTTCGATCCGAATTGTTAACAACCGCCCGCGCTCCCAAGGCCGCGTATCAAGCGCGGAACACCGGCGAGGGCGGCAACCAGCTTGCCATGCTCAAGGCTCTCGAGTTGTCCGTGGCCGATCACGAGGCCCTGGTGGTTGCCTGCCGCGCTCGGGGCATCGAATTCATGTCCACGCCCTTCGAGCCGGAAAGCGCCCGATTTCTCGTCGAAACCCTGAATGTAGCACGCTTGAAAGTCGCCTCGGGCGAGATCACCAACGGGCCGTTGCTTTTGCAACTGGCCCGGTCCCACAAGCCCATTGTCCTGTCCACCGGCATGGCCACATTGCAGGAGGTACGCGAAGCCCTTGGCGTAATCGCCTTCGGCTATGTGGCGCCTCCCGATGCGGCTCCCAACCCGAAGGCTTTTCGCGACGCCCTCAAATCACCTTCCGGCAAAGCTGCCCTCGGCGATAAAGTAACCGTGCTGCACTGTACCTCTGAATATCCAGCACCGCCGGAGAGCATCAACCTGCACGCCATGACGACGTTGGCAAAAACATTTGGGCTTCCCGTGGGCTTGTCCGACCACTCTGAGGGAATTGCCGTCTCGGTCGCGGCGGTGGGCCTGGGTGCCGTGATGATCGAAAAGCACTTCACACTCGACAAAGCCCTGCCGGGGCCGGACCACAAAGCGTCCCTGACACCCGCCGAACTCACCGCGCTTGTGGCGGCCGTCCGTGTGGCCGAACAAGCCCTGGGCGATCCGAAGAAGCAGCCCACGGCCTCGGAACTGAGCACCCGCAGGGTGGCACGCAAAAGCCTGGTGGCGATGAAAGCCATCACTGCCGGCGAGCCGTTCACGTCTGAGAATCTCGGCATCAAACGTCCGGGCAACGGTGTCGCGCCCATGGAACTGTGGTCGTACCTTGGCCGCCATTCGCCTCGGGCCTATGAGATCGATGACCTGATCGATCCCTTGCCGGCCAAAGCCTCGTGAGTGCCCTTCTATGACCGCACGTCCCGATATCATCGTTGTGTGTGCTGGCGGTCATGGCCGGGTGGTGATCGATATTCTGCGCCGGGCCGGAGAGACCGTGGCGGCGGTGGTGGATGCGGACCCACGCCTGCATGGCGGCGATCTGGACGGCGTGCCGATCATCGGCGGCGACGATGCCGTATTCGCCCGCAAGCCTGAGGATGTCGTGCTGGTGAATGCGCGTGGCAATGTTCCGCGTCGCGACGTCGCCGGCCTCGATGGCCGTCGCAGCTTGTTCGAGCGTTTCCTCGCTCGCGGCTACATCTTTATGCGCATCATCAGCCGTGATGCGGTGGTGTCCACAACAGCGGTGCTGGAGGATGGATGTCACATCATCACGGGCGCAATCGTTCACCCGGGCGCGGTGATCGGCATGAACACCATCATCAACACCGGCGCCCAGGTGGATCACGATTGCCGCATCGGCGCACATAGTCACATCGCACCCGGCGTGGTTCTGTGCGGCCGTGTGATTGTCGGCGCGGAATGTCATATCGGCGCCGGCGCCGTGGTGACGCAAAACATCTCCATCGGTGCTGGCGCGGTGATCGGCGCTGGCGCTGTGGTGGTGACGGACGTGGCCCCCGGTGCGACGGTAACGGGATCGCCCGCGCGATAGACGTCAGTCGATTGCGGGGGGCCGGATTCCGTGGTTTGATGCGATGACGACAGGAGTCATCGCCTCGATCTTAAGTGGCGCAAATCTTGAGGAAAATGCTTTTCAAAATTTGTAAGCCGCTCGCAATCTTTTTGGCGTCCAAATAAAGAAAATTCGTCTTAGTGCGACAGTTCGACAAATCTCTCCTTCTCTCGACCTTCGATAAGGTGCTTGAGCGGCAGTCGCGTTCTGAAGCGCGGCAACGTGTAACGTTTGTCCGTGTCGAAAAACCCAAGCGCTCAGTTTTCCCGATTCTTTATTTACCTGTGGAAGTAAAAGCACGGGAGCTGGCGGCCAAAGGTGTCATCGCTCGTCAAGCGCTCGGTGCAGGGTTCAATGTCGTCATCGGTTCAGCATGGCCACTCATGGGATGGTACAAAAGCCTGGCGCCCGGCATCATCCTATTCAAGACCATGAACGCCATGGATGCTCACAATATGGCGTTGTGGGCGCAACATGGCCATTTCATTGCTGCGCTGGATGATGAGGCCTTCGGCATCAGGGCAACACCGGACTATCTTGCGGCCACCATCCATCCGCACGCATCCGCTGTGGCGGATGTCGTCTGTGCACAAGGTCCCGCTTATGCACGCGCGTTTCCGTTTCCTGTGTCCTTGCATGTTACCGGTAATCCACGGGCGCTGACTTATAGCGCCTCCCGCGGCAACGACATTCTGGTTTGCCTGCAGTCGGGTAACATCAACAATTATGGGCGTTCATTCGAAGAAATGGTTTCAAAGACGCTTGGTTTGGGGCAATCGCTTCAGTCGGCTGAGGGTTTGGCATGGGCAAGGATCTTGCGGGAATCCATTGCCCACGAATGCGACGTTTTGCCATTGGTGTCGGCCACCATTGCGGCATTGGCGGAGGCTTTTCCGGATCGTAAGGTCGTTGTGCGGCCCCATCCGGTCGAAGACCCGTCTATTTGGTCTTTTCCATATAGCAATGTCATTATGGATAAGAGCGAGAGTGTCGCTGATTCATTGGGGAGAGCAGGAAACGTGGTGTTTGTGAGCGGCTGCACAACCGGCCTTGATGCCTATTTAGCCGGCGTTCCTGCGGTACGTCTCGGATCCGGTGGGCACGGCATTTCGTCGGAGATGCACATTTCCGCCTCAACCCCCGGCGATGCAGTGGAGGCTGTGCGTCGCGGAGAACGGTGGACGGGCACGATTACCGATCACCTCGCCGATCTCGACATCATAAATCCTTTGATGGAAATTCATCGTACTAACGCCGCCGTTGGCGCGGCGCAGATCGCCATACCAACAGGCTTTGAACCCACGGAATTTCGGAAGCAAAAATTTTCAGATACCGGCAACGAAGAAATAGAGCAGCTTGTTGGGCGGCCCTGTCAACGCATTGCCTGGAACACCTTCTTTGCGACTCCTGGCAGCTAGTTCGGCCAACTAATCAATGTCACTGTCTCTGTTGTGGACTGATTGTCGGCAACCGGATGCGAACGGACCGTTTCGCCAATGACGACGACCAAACGAGATTTCCGCGATAATCTGATCGCGCCGTCGGCGAAGATTATCGACACCTTGCGGATCATCGACGGCCATGGCGTGCCCGTCGGTCTGGTGCATGAGGATGGCCGCCTTGTCGGAACGGTCACCGATGGCGACATCCGGCGTGGACTTCTCGCCGGCATTCCCCTGGATGCGCCCGTCGCCAAGGTGATGAATGTTGCGCCGAAGATGGTGCTGCAGGGCACGCCAGACGCAGTCGTTCTCAAGATGATGCAGGCGTACTCAATCCTGTATGTGCCGGTGGTGGACGCCCGCGATCACGTGGTCGATCTCAAGATACTCAAGGACATGCTGCCCGACGTCGACGGGCGCGGCCCCGATCTTGCGACGGATGGCGATGATGCCGCGTCCGCGACCAGCATGGACAACATTGTCGTCATCATGGCGGGCGGCAAGGGCGAGCGTTTGCGTCCGCTCACCGCCGACCGGCCCAAGCCAATGGTGGAGGTTGGCGGGCGGCCGATTCTGGAAACCATCGTCGAACGCTTTGTCCGCCAAGGCTTCACGCAACTCTATATTTCCGTGAACTATCGCAGGGAAATGATCGAGGACTATTTCGGTGACGGTGCCAAATGGGGCGCGCACATCCGCTATATCCGCGAGGACAGCGCTTTGGGTACGGCGGGTGCATTATCACTTCTGCCGGAGCGACCCACGCAGGCGATCATTGTCATGAACGGCGATCTGGTGACGCGCGTCAACTTTCGCCATCTGATCGATTTCCATAATCAGCATGGGACGGCCGCCACCATGGCGGTGTGGGAAGCGCGCTTTGCTGTTCCTTATGGCGTTGTCACGACCGAAGACACGCGCCTCACTGTCATCGAGGAAAAGCCGGTGAAGAGTTTTTTGGTGAACGCGGGGATCTATGTGCTGGCGCCGGAAATGCTCGATCTCATTCCCCGTGGCCGGGCGATCAACATCACCAATCTCTTTTCCATGCAATTGTCCCGTGCCAAAGACGGCGCCGCCGCGCCCGTGGTATTTCCGTTGCGCGAATATTGGATCGACGTCGGCCGGGTGGAAGACGTCGAACGGGCGCACCACGATTTGCGCACCATGATCAAAGAAGTCTGAGGACCGCATATGCGTAGCTTCACATCCCTTGCCTCTCTCAAAGGCCGTGTTGCATTGGTCACCGGCGGCGCCGGTTATATCGGCCGTGCCATCGCCGAGACCTATGCCGAGCTGGGCGCGGCGGTGGCGATCCTCGACCGTCCCGGCAGCGGTGCCGAGGATGTCGCCCGCCATCTCACGGAAACTTATGGCGTGCTGACCACGGTCCTTGCCGTCGACCTGGCCGACGAAGCGGCCGTGCGCAAAGTGCCGCAGCGGGTGGTGGATACCTGCGGCCGTCTCGACATCCTCGTCAACAACGCGGCCTTCGTCGGCACCGACGGCCTGGAGGGATGGACCACGCCGGTGGAGGAGCAAAGCATCGATACCTGGCGCCGGGCGCTGGAGATCAATTTGACCGCGCCGTTTCTGCTGGTGCAACAGGCCATCCCGGCGCTCAAGGCCTCGGGCCGTGGGGCGGTGATCAATATTGGTTCTATTTACGGCGTGGTCGGCCCCGACTGGCGTATCTATGAGGAAGTGGATTTCGGCACTCCGGCGGCCTACGGCGCATCCAAGGGCGGGCTTTTGCAAATGACGCGCTGGCTGGCCACCACACTGGCGCCCGATATCCGCGTCAATGCAATTGTTCCGGGCGGGGTAGAGCGCAATACGCCCAATGCATTCCGCAAACGTTACATGAGCCGTACGCCCCTGGCGCGCATGGCCACGGAGGAAGATTTCATCGGCGCCGCCGCCTATCTTGCCTCGGACCTGTCGGCCTACGTCACCGGCGAATGCATCATGGTCGATGGCGGCTGGACGGCGTGGTAACTGGCCGCTCTCTCCGGTAAGATTGCAGCGCCATGCCGGACTCGCCCTTCACCTCTGCCGTTGAGACCGCCCGGGTCGCAATTCGCGCCCGTGTGCGTGTTTTGTTCCAGGCCCGCAACTTGGCGGTCTTTGTTCATGACGTGGCCGTGGCGGCCGCGGCCTTTGTCCTGGCGTTCTACCTTCGCCTCGGCGACCGCGCCTTCGCACTCCGGCTCGACGACATTTTTATCATGGCCGCCGCCTTTGCCGCGGTTGCCGCCGCAGTCTACTTGTTCACGGGGATTTACCGCCATGTCTGGGAATATGTCTCGGCGCGGGACGCTTATCATCTCGCGCGGACGGCGGTCATCGTGGTGCTGGTGTTTCTGCCGGCGTGGTTTCTGATCAACCGTCTCGAGGCCATGCCGCGCTCCCTGCCGGTACTCAGCGGCGTACTGCTGGCGGCATTCCTGGCAGGGCCTCGCCTCGCCGTGCGGCTTGCGAAAGATCACCGCTTCCGTGGCCGGGCACCGGGCGCGCCGGGTGTTTCCACGCTGTTGCTCATCGGGGCTGGGCCGGAAGCGGAGCAATTCGTGCGCGCGGTGGAACGCGATCCCACCAGCCCCTTCACCATCGTCGGCATGGTGACCGATAAGGCCGGTCACATCGGCCAATTGATTCACGGTGTAGAAGTCCTCGGCCATGACGACGATTTGCCGCGCGTGATCGACCAGTTGGCATCCCGGGACTTGAAGCCGGACAAACTTGTCCTGGTCCGCAGCGACGTGGGCGGCGATCTGATACGGCATTTTCTCGACGTGGCGCAGAGTGCCGGCTGCCAGCTGGCGCGGGTGCCGGTCCCCACCATCGTCAGGGCCTACGACGACGATGGTGAAATGGACCTGCGGCCGCGCCCCGTCGCCCTGGAAGATCTGCTCGGACGGCCTCAACTTAAACTCGATCGCGACGCCATGGCGGCCATGATCGCCGGCCGCCGGGTGCTGGTGACCGGTGCCGGCGGTTCCATCGGCGCCGAACTGGTGCGTCAGATTTCCGACGCAAATCCGGCCCGCCTGACGCTCCTCGATCACGCCGAGTTCAATCTCTACGCCATCGATCTGGAAGTGCGCACCCGCCATCCCCAGCAGCCGGTGGGCACCGTGCTCGCCGACGTGCGCGATGCCGCGCGCATAAGCGAGGTCATCGCAAAGGAAAAGCCTGAACTGGTGTTCCACGCGGCCGCCCTCAAGCACGTGCCCATGGTCGAGACCAATCCCCTTGAGGGGCTACTCACAAATGTTATCGGCACGCGCCATGTGGCTGACGCCTGCGTTGCCGGCGGCGTGGCGGCCATGGTCCTGATCTCCACGGACAAGGCGGTGAACCCCGTCAACATCATGGGGGCCAGCAAACGCATCGCCGAAATCTATTGCCAGGCGTGCGATCTGCGCCGTGGCAGCACACGCTTTATCACCGTGCGCTTCGGCAATGTGCTGGGCTCAACCGGGTCGGTGGTGCCCTTGTTCCAGAAACAGCTGGATGCGGGCGGGCCGCTCACCGTCACCCACCGCGAGGTCGAGCGCTTTTTCATGACCACCCGCGAGGCGGTGGAACTGGTGCTCCAGGCCGCCGCTCTCGGCCGCGGCCGCGACGACCAAGGGGCGATCTATGTGCTCGACATGGGCCAGCCGGTGAAGATCATCGACCTCGCCCGCCAGATGATTCGCCTCGCCGGCAAAGTTCCCGAGGTGGATATCCCCATCGTCATCACCGGTCTGCGCCCCGGCGAGAAGCTTTACGAGGAACTGTTCCGCCGGGAAGAGCCGCCCGTGGGCACGGATATGGCCGGGGTGCTTCTGTCCCGGCCCCAGGTGGCGGACTATGGTCTCGTGGCCAGCAAGCTGGCGGCCCTGTCCGAAGCCTGCCGCCGCCGGGATATGGGCGCGGCCCTTGCCGTTCTCCACGATCTGGTCCCGGAACTGAGTCAGGCCCGGTCGTCGGCCTCGTCCCTGCGGGTGGTGCGGTGAACAACACAATAAATGTCACCCTCGGGCTTGATCCGAGGACGACACGGAGTTTTTTGATCGCTCGCGTCCAGGCTTTTCCGCTTGCGGTTCGCCAACTCCCGAAATAGAAAAGCGCTTGCTGCGTGACTGGCGCACCAAAGATGGACTTACCATCGGGAAGCGCAGCAATTTCCGCCGCGCGCCTGGGCACCCCTCGGACCACAGGTGCCCCCATGACTCCCATCCGCCGCGCGCTGTTTTCCGTTTCCGACAAGACCGGCCTGGTCGAATTCGCCCGGTTTCTCGCCGGTCAGGGCGTCGCCCTGATTTCCACCGGCGGCACCGCCAAGGCCCTGGCGGCGGCGGGCCTGAAGGTCCAGGAGGTCGCCGACCTCACCGGCTTTCCCGAAATGCTCGACGGGCGGGTGAAGACGCTTCACCCGAAAGTCCACGGCGGACTCCTTGGCATTCGCGGCAACGCCGAACACGAATCCGCCATGAAAGCCCATGGCATAGAACCCATCGATCTGTTGGTGGTGAACCTCTACCCGTTCGAGCGCACCGTGGCGGGCAACGCCGACTTCGACACCTGCATCGAGAATATCGACATCGGCGGTCCGGCCATGATCCGCGCTGCCGCCAAGAATCACGCGGGCGTCGCAGTGGTGGTGGACCCGGCCGACTATGAGTCGGTCATGGCGGATATGAAAGCCAACCGTGGCGCCACCACGCCCGCCACCCGCGCCCAATTGGCGGCGCGGGCTTATGCGCGCACGGCGATTTACGATGCCGCGATCTCCACTTGGTTCGCCGATCAGCTGGGGGAAACTTTCCCGCGCTGGCTCACTTTCGGCGGCACGTTGCAGCAAACGCTCCGTTACGGCGAGAACCCCCACCAGACAGCGGCGCTCTATGTCACCGGCGACAAGCGCCCCGGCGTCGCCTCCGCGCGCCAGATCCAGGGCAAGGAACTCAGCTACAACAACATCAACGACACCGACGCGGCTTATGAACTGGTGGCGGAATTCGACACGCCCGCCTGCGCCATCATCAAGCACGCCAATCCTTGCGGCGTTGCGCTCGGCCGCGATTGCCTGGACGCCTACAGCAAGGCGCTGCTATGTGATCCCGTATCCGCTTTCGGCGGCATCATCGCGCTCAACCGTCCCATCGATGGCCCCACCGCCGCCAAGATCACCGAGCTGTTCACCGAGGTGGTGATCGCCCCCGGCGCCGACGACGCGGCCAAGGAGTTCTTCGCCAAGAAAAAGAATCTGCGTCTGCTCATCACCGATGGTCTACCTGACGTGCGCGCCAACATCCGCACCGTGCGCAATGTGGCCGGCGGCTATCTGGTGCAGGGCCGCGACACCGGCCACGTCGCAGCGGGCGATCTGAAGACCGTGACCACGAAGAAACCAACGGACCAGCAGATCGCCGATTTGTTGTTTGCGTTCACCGTTTGCAAGCATGTGAAGTCAAACGCCATCGTCTATGCCAAGAACGGCGCCACCGTCGGCATCGGCGCGGGCCAGATGAACCGTCTCAATTCCGCGCAGATCGCGCACCAGAAGGCGAAGGAAGCCGCCAAGGCGGCCGGCCTCAGCGAGGCGTTGACCGTGGGTTCAGTTGTCGCGTCCGATGCGTTCTTCCCGTTTCCTGACGGGCTTCTCGCCACCGCCGAAGCGGGCGCCATCGCGGTCATCCAGCCCGGGGGCTCCATCAAGGACCAAGACGTCATTAAGGCGGCTGACGACGCCGGCCTCGCCATGGTGCTCACGGGCATGCGGCATTTCAGGCATTAGCTTGAATAGCAAACCAGCGCGGACAGTATTTCTAGTCGACCGGCAAATGTGATATTCTGTTCTCCATCAGCCGGAGGAGAATTAGATGTTCACATCAAAGGAGCTTAACGCTCAGTGCCAACGTGTAGCCCGCGCTAGTCGAGCGTCAGTTGATGCGTCGCTGCGTCAGATCAGGGAGTTTCAAGGCGGCGTCACAAAACTGGACGTACTGAATGACAAGCGAGCTAAACGTCAAATTTATGAGGCCGAACAAGCAAAATATGAGCAAATGGAAGCTGCAAATTTTGCAAATGGCCAGCCCTAAACGGCGCCAGTTTTAGAGATTCTCCCTCACACGCTTCACCAACCACAGCCCCGCGCCCAGGAACAGCAGCACTGTTGCCATGCCCAGGCGCTGGCTACCGGTCGCCAGCGTGACCCAGCCCACCAGCGCCGGTCCGGCGAATGCCGTCAATCTTCCCGACAAACTGAACAGGCCGAACATTTCACCGCGCTCGTGGGGCGGCGCCAGACGCGCCATCAATGTGCGGCTTGCCGCCTGCACCGGCCCGAAGAATGTGCTCATCACCAAGGCCGCGACCCAGAACACGGTTTTGCTGGGCGCGGTCAGAACCACGCTCGCGCTCACAAGCAGGCACACCAAGCTGATGATGATGGTGCGTTTGGAACCGTGCTTGTCGTCGACCCATCCGAACGCGAACGCACCGATCCCCGACGTGATGTTGAGCGAGATGCCCAGCATCATTACCTCAGCCACGTCCATGCCGTAGGTGGTGCCCGCGTAGACGCCGCCCAGGGAAAAGATGGTGTGAACGCCGTCGCTGTAGAGCATGGCGGCGATGAGAAAGCGCAGGATGTTGCCGTGACCGCGCAGGTCGCCGAGGCTATCTCTCAGTTGTTTGATCGCGCGGCGTATGGCTTCACCGACGGCGATGCGCGGCATCACCGGTTCCTTGACCAGCAGGAACAGGGGCGTAGCGAACACCGCGAACCACGCAGCGACAAGCACCGATGTGGCGCGCACGGGCTCCGACTGCGCCTTGTCCAGACCGAACGGCACCGGGTCGGCCTGCACCAATCCGAACAGGGCAATGACCAGCGCGATCAGGCCGCCCACATAACCGATGCCCCATGCCCAGCCGGAAATGCGCCCCAGCATGGCGGGCGGCGCGATGCCCGGCAGCAGGGCGTTGTAGAACAACATGCCCATCTCGAAACCCACCGTGGCGAGAATCACGGTGATCAACGCGAATGGCACGTCCGCCGGTGTCGGCCGTACGAACCACAACATTGCGGTGGTGACGACGCACAGTAACGACAGAGCGAACAGCCAAATCTTCCTTCGTCCGGTCTGGTCGGCGATGGCCCCGCAGATGGGACTGAGCACGCCCACCAGCACGCCCGCCACCGCCATGGCCAGGCTCCATTGGCCAGTGCCGGTGACCGGGTCCACGGCGACGCCTTTGGCGAAATAGGTCGCGAAGACAAAAGTGCCGACGATGGTGGTGAAAGCCGAGTAGCCGAAGTCGTAGAGGCAGAAGCCCACCACCGGGCCGAGGACGAGGCGTTGATCGGCGCGCGTGTTCATAAGGTGGTGTTCATGCGTTTGCGCTCATGAATCGGCGGTCATGGCGTCGGCAGACCCAGTGCCGCCTGCACGCGCCAGGCGACATCCATGACCGCCAGGGCATCCGTCGCCGGCACGATAATATTGTCGCCGCGCGTGGCGGCAATGAAAGCGTCGAGTTGGGAGACCAATGCGTCGCCGGTGTGCACGGGCTGGGACGTTGTCACGGCGTTTCCGCCGTCACCGGTGCGAATTTCCGTGAGCGACCGTGCGATATAGTCCACCTCAAGTCCGATATTATCCAGGAACACCCGCAAGTCGCGGATGCGCACGGGATGAATGCGGCTCGCGGTAAGATCGGCAACACTTGCATCGGCGAAGGTGATCGACGCCTCGGCATGATTGGCATCGCCTTTCGCGTCCACATGCACCACCGGTTGGCGCTTGAGAGCCAGCATCACGTCGATGTCGTGCACCATGAGATCCATGACCACGTCGATATCCGTCACCCGCGCGCTGGCGCCGCTGATGCGCCGTGCGGTCATGGCGCGCACGGCAGATGGATCGCTGATGCGATCGAACAGCGCCATGATCGCCGGATTGAAGCGCTCGATGTGGCCGATCTGAAGGGCCGCGCCGCTTGCTTTCGCCGCCACTGCCACACGAACGCCTTCTGCCGGCGACGCAACAAAGGGCTTCTCCACCAGGCATGGAATGCCCTGGCCCAGCAGTGAGGTGGCGATGGCGGCATGGGCTGCGGTGGGTACGGCGACAATGGCCGCATCCGCTTGTCCTCTTATTTCGCCGATGGTCTCTGCGCATGCGGCGCCAAATTCCGTCACGGC
This sequence comes from Rhodospirillaceae bacterium, assembly GCA_004297485.1. Lineage (GTDB taxonomy): Bacteria > Pseudomonadota > Alphaproteobacteria > Rhodospirillales > Rhodospirillaceae > SCTM01. The sequence goes on along the minus strand of SCTM01000014.1, from coordinate 11,784 downwards.
GGCATCGCGCCGCGCGCGATCAACATCGACGAGGACGGCGAGTGTCGCGTCCGGATGCGAGGCAACGCAACGGGCGTGTCGCATGCCCATGACGCCCAGGCCGATGATAGCGATCTTAAGGGGTGCAGGGGCCATGATGTCCCCGGATGGGCGCGTCAGGTGACGGCCGCGCGCACGGCGGCGATGACACGGTCCTGATCGTCGGTGTTCAGATAAGGATGCAGGGGCAGGCTCACTACTTCGTGGGCGAGCTGATCGGTCACGGGCAGTCCGCCGCCGGCGACAGGAAATCCGCGATAGGGCGTTTGCTGGTGAATGGGCTTGGGATAGTAGACCTCGGCGCGAATCTGCTTGGCGGTCAAAGTCGCGACAATACGATCGCGTCGAGGCGAGCGGATGGTGTACTGCGCCCATACGGACGTGGAGCCATCGGCGATCACCGGCGTGCGCACGACATCGCCCAGGGCTTGGTCGTAACGCGCGGCGAGAGCCTGGCGGGTGGCGCATTCGTCGTCGAAGATCGCCAGCTTTTCCAGCAACACCGCTGCCTGAATGGAATCAATCCGAGCGGTCAAACCGATGCGCACGGTTTCGTTGCGGTCGCGTCCCTGGCCGTGGACCCGGACCTGTACAAGACGACGATGCAATTCATCGTCGTTGGTGAAAATCGCGCCGCCGTCGCCATAACAGCCCAGGGGCTTGGTCGGATAAAAGCTGGTCGCGGTGGCGCCGCCGAACACGCCAAGACGTTTCCCGCCATAGGTGGCGCCGTAGCTCTGGGCCGCGTCGTTCAGAACCCATAAATGGTGTTCCGCGGCCACGGTGTTGACGGCATCGATGTCGGCGGGTTGTCCGAAAAGATCCACGGGGATGACGCAGACCGGCTTCAGGCCGGTTTGCCGGGCGACGGCGACGGCCCGGTTCAGGCTGGCCGCATCCATGTTGAATGTGTCCGGGTTCACATCCACAAATACCGGCGTCGCTCCGGCCAGCACGACCACCTCGGCGGTGGCGGCGAATGTGAACGAGGGCACGAACACCGCGTCGCCCCGGCCGACATCCCGGGCCATGAGTCCCATGAGCAAGGCGTCCGTGCCGCTGGAGCAGGTGACAGTGTGCTTGGCGCCGCAATGCTGGCTGAGGCGCTTTTCCAGCTCGATCACTTCCGGCCCCATGATGAAGGCGCCGTGGGCCAGAACCCGGGCAATGGCGGCATCGATACGGGGAGCAATCCGGGCCCGCTGGGCCTGCAAGTCGACGAACGCGATGGCACGTTCCTTGGCCGGCACCTTGGCAGAATCAGGCATATAAATCAAAGCCTTAGTGGTTGAAGGGGCAACTCGACCGGCCTTGACCCGAGCCCCCTCGCGGCCAGAAACCTGCCGGAAACCTACCCTGTCGCGCCAAACCTGGCAATTCCCGGAACTATTTATGACGAATTCCCGTGGGCCTTATTCCTAAGCTGAAGTGGCCTGCCTCGGCTGGACAATGCGGAAAGGCGCGCGTTAAGTCAGGCCCATGCCGATCATGTCGCATAACGCACCTTCAACGCCGCCCGCGTCGGTCTTGCGGCGTCTCGTCCGCGAGGCCGTGGCTCCTTACGGCGGACGGTTCCTGATCGCCGGTGTCTGCATGGTGGTGGTGGCCGCCGCTACGGCGGCACAGGCCTGGCTGATGGAGCCGGTGGTCACGCAGGTTTTTGTCGCACGCCGCGCCGATCTGCTGTGGCCGGTGGGGATGGCGGTGTTCGCCAGCTTCGCCCTGCGCGGCATCGCCGCCTACGGTCAAACGGTCATCATGGTGCGCGTGGGGCAGACGATCCTCACGGATTTGCAGAACCGCCTGTTCGCGCATCTTCTGCGCATGGACATGGGCTTCTTCGCCGCCAACCGCACCGGGTCCCTGGTGTCCCGCCTTACCACCGACATCAATGCCATGCGCCTTGCGGTGTCGACCGCGCTCACGGGCATCGGGCGCGAGAGCCTGTCGATCATTTTTCTGGTGGCGGTCATGTTCCATCAGGACTGGCTGCTGGCTTCGATTGCCTTCATCGCGTTTCCCGCCGCGGTGATTCCCGTCTCCGGTCTGGGCCGGCGTTTGCGGAAAGTGACCGCCAACACCCAGGAACAGACCGGCGCTTACATGACACTGGTGGAGCAAAGCCTGTCCGGCATCCGTCTGGTAAAGGCTTATCGGATGGAAGACTACGAAGCCTCCCGTGCCGGAATTCTGACGCGCGCCGTGCGCGACATGATCGTGAAGGCGGAACGGGTAAAGGCCATCGGCAGTCCGCTCATGGAAACGTTCGGCGGTGTCGCCGTGACCATTGTCATCGTTTATGGCGGCTGGCGCGTGATCGGCGGACATACCACCGCCGGTGCGTTCTTCTCCTTCATCACCGCGTTGCTATCGGCATATCGGCCGATGAAAGCCTTGGCCAACGCGGGTGCCAGCATCAACGAAGGTCTGGCCAGCGCCGAACGCTTGTTCGCCGTGCTCGACACCCAGCCGGCGATTCTCGACCGTCCCGATGCCCAGGCTCTCCGCGTCTCAGCCGGTGCGGTGCGCTTCGATAACGTCGGCTTCGGCTACGATCAGGAAATCGCTGTGCTCGATGGACTTAACCTTACCGCGCCCGCCGGCAAGACCACGGCCCTGGTGGGCTCATCCGGCGCGGGCAAGACCACGATCCTCAATCTGATTCCGCGTTTCTACGACGTCAGTCGCGGCACAGTGCAGATCGACGGCCAGGACGTGCGCGGCGTCACGCTCGCAAGCCTCCGCGACAATATCGCCGTCGTCAGCCAGGACGCGGTGCTGTTCGACGATACGGTTGCGGCCAATATCCGTTTCGGCCGTCCCGATGCGGACGACACCGCGGTCGAGGCGGCGGCACGGGCGGCGGGCGCGCACGACTTCATCGCGGCACTTCCCGACGGCTACCGGACCTTTGTCGGCGAACGCGGCCAGTCTCTGTCCGGCGGTCAGCGCCAACGCATCGCCATCGCCCGTGCGCTGCTCAAGGATGCGCCGATCCTGTTGCTGGACGAAGCCACCAGCGCGTTGGATTCTGAAACCGAGCGCCAGGTGCAGGCGGCACTGGAACGGCTCAAGCAGGGACGTACCACTATCGTCATCGCGCATCGGCTTTCCACCGTGGCCGGCGCCGATCACATCTATGTCATCGACAAAGGCCGGGTGGTGGAAACCGGAACCCATGCCACGCTCATTGCCGGTAATGGTCTCTACGCGCGGCTGCAATCGCTGCAGTTCGGCGCGCCGCCCCTGGCGGCGGACTAACGTTAGCGCTCCAGTTCCGCGAGCGCATCGCTCCAGACGGTTTCGATTTCGCGCACAGAGGCCGTGTCGTTCCAGAGGCGGTGGCTACGCTCAGCGATCTGGCCGCGCACGTCGTGGCGAAATGCACCGTCGTGGACCAGGCGCGCGGCGGTTTCCGCGTAGGCCTCAGCATTCTCCACCACCGTTGCCGCCATATGGAGGCGGCGAAGAAATGCGAGGGTATGCCGCCCGCGCATGAATTCGCCCGGCTGATGGACGATGGGCGTGCCCATGGCGAGTCCCTCCAGGGAGGTCTTGCCGCCGGACCATTGCGGCACGTCCAGAAGTACGTCGGCCGCGCGCAGGAGATGGAGAAACTTCTGCGGCGTGGTGCGCGGCAAAATCCGCACCCGTGTCATGTCCTTGCCCAGAGACCGCTCCAGGCGCTTTGAAAAAAGATCATCGGCATGGGCGCTGTGGCTTACGAAGTAGAGCAAGCCGTCGCGATCCCGATCCAAGATGAGGCGCAACGTGTCGTCGAAAAGGTAATGCAGCTTGTACAGGCTTTGCGCACACACATATGCGGGGCGGCGCGGGTCCAATCCCAGCGCGTCGCGGGTCGTGGTCACTTGCTCCATGCGCGGCGGCGTAACGTCGATGGAGAGATTGCGCAGCCTCACCAGCCGTTCGCTGTAATGGGCGGCACCGTTGGGCGGCTCCATGTCATCCACCGATAAAAACATGTCCATGTTTGGAATACCGGTGGTGAGAGGATGGCCCCAGCTGGTGGTTTGCAAAGGCGCGAGCCGGGCGAAGGCCAGGAAATAAGCGAAGCGATCCATTCCCACTTCGGGAAAGTGAAGCACATCCAACCCGGCCTCGGCGATCATGCGCCGCGCCGTTGGTAAATCCGGCGGCAGGTTGATCATCGGTGCGGCGGCGGCCAGTTCCTGCGTCACGGGATCAAAGCGCGCGCCGGGCGTGCGGAACAACACCAGCTCGAAGCGTTTTCGGTCCAACCCCAGGATCAACCCGCGTGTCAGATAGCCGACGGTATGGCCACAAAAATAAGCCGAGACCATGCCTATGCGCGGCCGTGCGGCCGGTGCGCGGCGACGAAGATCGGTCTCACCGAGATTAGGTGTCGCCGCCAGAAAGTATGCGGCAACGGCCTCGTGCAGAGCGCGGTCGGGGCGAGCGTGGTAATTGGCATAAAAATTGGGACCAAGGCCCAGCTTCCAAGGGTCCGCTAAAGGCGCAGTAGGTCCCGCCGCCACGGCCGCGGTGAACCGGGCGCGCGCCTCGTCGATCTCGTTCGCGTCGCACGTCATGGCAGGTTGCACGATCTCGGCTTTGAACAGGGCCGCCGCTCGCTCCTCGGGATTTATCGAAGCCAACCCGCGGCGGCGGAGAATATCCCGCACCTCTGTTGCCTGGCCTTCAATCCACCGCGCGTCGGCCAAGCCGTCCATGGCCGGGAGGCAGGCGGGCTCAAGGGCGAGGGCTTTCTGAAAGAAGTTGGCGGCATTGGTGTTGTCGCCACCCAGCATCCACAGGCGCCCAATGGCCGTCATCGTCGCCGCATCCCGGGGCGCTATGCTGATGAGTGTGTAATAAACCGAGATGGCACCAGCGACGTCACCGGCGGCTTCGTAGATCGACACCAAGGTCCGGAGCAGCGCGATCCGTTGCGACATGTGTTCGGCGGTGGCCTTGTTCAACCCGGCCTTCACCGTGTTGATGGCATAGCCAAAGGTGCCATAGGGCGTCCACGCCCGGATCAGGGCCAGACGGATTTCCTTATTCTCCCGCGCCAAAGCGAGGGCGGGCTCAAGTACGCCCGCGACACCGGCATGTTCATTCATTCGCGCCCGCACATGAGCCAGTCCAAATGCGGCCTCGGCGGCCGTCGCCGCCGGAGAATCCTGCAGCAGCGCATCGAACAACGCGGCAGCTTTCGACCACTCCTGGGAGGCAAAAGCCGCCCATGCTTCACGCAGGCGCTCTGGGCCGGAATCCGGAACGGAAGAGTGTGAGATTGTCACGATGATGCTGTACCCTCTGTCATAGCCGAGGGTACAGCACCAACAGATGACAATGAATACGCTCGCGCGGGCCATCGCGCTTTATCAGGCGGGGAATCGCGCCGCTGCCGCAACGGTGGCTCAGGAGATCGCCGCCGGTGCGGCAGGCGAAGACCTGGGCGACGCCTGCAATCTGCTGGCGGTGATTGCCTTGGACGACGGATGCGCCGTTGACGCGGAAAGCCATGCCCGGCGCGCCATGGCCACGGAGCCTGGCAATCCGGTCTACCTCAATACCCTGGGCAACATTTTGTTGGCTCAGGGCCGCAGCGACGAGGCGCTCGTTGCTCTGACGACCGCCCACGGATTGGCTCCCGCGGAGCCGGATATTCTATTTAACCTCGCCAACGCCCAACGCCGCGCCGGCCGCGACCAGGACGCCGTGGAAAGCTATCGCGGCTGCATCGCCCTCAAACCGGGACACATCGCCGCCCGCAACAATCTCGCGGTGTTGCTCAAGGCCCAGGGCGATGCGGAGGGTGCCGCCACGGTTCTGATCGAAGCCGTCGCCCATGCGCCCACATCGGCGGAATTGCGCTTCAATCTTGGTAACGCATTGCTGGCTGCCGGCCGTCTCGACGGTGCCGAGGCCGCATACCGCCGCACTATTAGTCTCAGGCCGCGTCATAGTGAAGCCCACGCCAATCTTGGGGTTGTTCTGGCGGAAAGTGGCCGCAAAACCGAGGCCGAAACGAGCTTTCGTGCGGCCATCGCCATCAACCCGGACCTGGAGCCCGCATACGTAGGCCTGGCGGATTTGGTGGACGAAGGCAGCGGCGATGATATTGCTCACCGCCGCGCGGTGCTGGCGTTGAAGCCCGATCTGGCTGCCATCCGCTCCAGTCTGCTCATGTGCATGCAATACTCGCCGGCCGCCGGCCGCGCCCAATTGTTTGCCGAGCATCAGGCCTATGGTGCGATGTTCCCGGCGCCGACCGTGCCGGCCTATGCGGTCGATCACGATTTCAGCGTGGAACGGCCGCTGCGCCTTGGCGTTGTCTCTGGCGATTTCCGCTCTCACGCCATGGCGTTCTTCGCTTTGCCCGTATTCGCGGCGCGAGATTCGGCCGATTGGTATCTCACCGGCTATTCGACTACCGCTAAGCCCGACGCCGTCACCCAGGAATTCCGCGCTGCCGCCGACGCCTGGCGCGACGTGCGCGATCTATCTACCACGCAACTGGTCGAATTGATTGTGCGCGATCGCATTGATGTGTTGATCGACCTGTCCGGACACGCGCGCAACACCCGTCTCCCGGTGTTTGCCGCCAAGCCCGCGCCCTTACAGGTGGCGTGGGGCGATTATGTGGACACACGCGGCCTGTCCACCATCGACATCCTGCTGGGTGACTCTATCCAGACACCACCCGAGGATGATCGCTATTACACCGAACGCGTGGTGCGGTTCGCGCCGGATTACTTTTGCTACCGGCCGCCGGCATATGCGCCGCCCGTGGCACCGGCACCGTGTTTGACGCAGGGCGGACTCACTTTTGGCTGTTTCAGCGAAATCACGAAAATCGGACCGGCCGCCGTGGCGATCTGGGCGGCGGTGATGAATGCGATTCCTAATGCCAGGTTCCTGTTCAACAATCGGCTGCTTGCCGATGCGACGCGGCAACAACACCTGATCCAATTGTTCCGCGATCACGGCATCGGATCGGATCGATTAATGTTTCGCACCGGCGGCGCTCACGCTGCCTTTCTCGCCCAATATGCCGATATCGATGTTGTTCTCGATACGACACCCTACTCAGGCGGCCTTACGACCTGTGAGGCGCTGCTTATGGGCGTGCCCGTGCTGACGATCCCCGGCGATCGCTTCTGCGGGCGCCACGCAGCGGTTCATCTCACCCATGGCGGCTACCCGGAAGGTGTCGCGCGCTCGGTGGATGATCTTGTGGCAAAAGCCAAGCACTTTGCCGCCGATCCGAACGCCCTGGATGAACTGCGGATGGCGCTACGTGACCGGTTTCTAAAATCCACGGTGTGCGATGTCCCGCGCTTTGCCGCCGCGTTCTACGGCACGTTGCGGAATGAATGGCATAAACTCTGCGCGACGCGGCGGGAGAAATAACTCTCCCGCCGTTTTTGAACGCCGATGCGCACATTATTTAGTTCTGTGGTGCCGCTGCTGGTGGTGGCGCGGGCGGCCCATCCGGTGTTTGGGCCCCCGGCATCATTCCCGGCGGCGGGCCTTGCCGTCCGTCACGATCCATCATTTCGTGCCAGCGCTCGTGCATGGACATCATGCCGTAGGGCCGGACGCCGAACGCGGGACAAGCGACCGCGGCGATCGCCAACAACGCTGCCAACAGGAACGCCCAGCCGGCAAGAATCTTGCCGAAGGTTCGCATTTTGCCCTGGGATGCCATGGCAAAGTAAAGCGTGACGTATCCGGCGACAAGAATCGCCGTCATTGGAAATATCGCAAAATAACTCGGATGCATCGATTCCTCCCTGGCCTCGTTGCGGTGACGCGCACCGCCTCCCCGACGGTTCGCCAAATGATCCTACAGCATTTCCACCGGGGATAGCTGGGGGATATTACGGTGCACGTCATAGGATCGTGTTACACCCGCGATGCTATCGCGCTGGCGGGTTGCCGACGGGAACGGGGTATAAAGCATGTCACGAAACTCAACCGGGGCGATGGGTGCCTCCACGCCACGCATTCTGGCGGCCAGCCTTGTGGGAACCGCGGTTGAATTCTATGACTTCTATATCTACGCCACGGCCGCGTCCCTGGTCTTTGGGCCTTTGTTCTTTCCGGCGGCCTCACCCTCGGCTCAATTGCTTGCGGCCTATGTCAGCTTCAGCATCGCCTTCGTCGCCCGTCCGGTGGGCGCGGTGGCTTTCGGCCACTTCGGCGACCGTATCGGGCGCAAGACGACTCTGGTTGCTTCGCTTTTACTCATGGGCAGCTCGACGGTGGCGATCGGCCTTCTCCCGACATATGGAATGATCGGCTGGCCGGCGACGGCTCTGCTCTGCCTCTTACGGTTCGGACAGGGTTTCGGTCTGGGTGGCGAGTGGGGCGGCGCCGCTCTGCTGGCGGTAGAGAACGCATCACCAGGCCATCGCGCGCGGTTCGGCATGTTTCCGCAATTGGGTGCGCCCGTGGGATTCATCGCCGCCAACGGACTCTTTCTCATCCTCAGCACCATGCTTTCCCCGTCGCAGTTCATCGCCTGGGGTTGGCGGTTGCCGTTCCTCGCCAGTGCGGTATTGGTGATGGTGGGCCTGTGGGTCAGACTGAAGCTCACCGAAACACCTGCTTTCCTTGCCGCCATGGCCGAGGCACCGCCACCGGAGATGCCCGTTGCGGAAGTGGTGCGGCGTTTTCCACGGCAAGTGATCGGCGGCACATTTTCCGTCGTCGCCTGTTTCGCCATCTTCTATCTCGCCACCGCTTTCGCGCTGGGTTATGGCACCACTGCGCTCGGTTACAGCCGTGAATCGTTTCTTGCCGTACAGCTTGCCGCGATTCCGTTTCTCGCCGCGGGAATCATCTGGTCCGGCTATTGGTCCGACGCCAAGACGCCGCGCCGGGTGCTTATGATCGGCTGCGTGCTCACGATCCCCGCCGGTCTGTTGCTGGCGCCCATGATGAGCAGCGGATCGCTGGTCGCGATCTGGGCGTTCCTATCCTTGGCGTTGTTGCTCATGGGTCTGGTCTACGGTCCCTTGGGCGCGTTCCTGCCCAGTCTTTTTCCGGCGCGTGTCCGCTACACCGGCGCGTCCGTGGCCTTCAATGTGGGCGGTATCATCGGTGGTGGGGCCGCTCCCGTCGTCGCGCAGGCCCTCGCCACCCGTGGCGGGCTCGCGCTCGTTGGCCTGTATCTCAGTACAGCCGCGCTGATCAGCTTGGTGGCGTTGATTCCGTTGGGACGGAATCAGGCGGCATAAAGAATACGCGGAAGGCGACGTCTAGCCCTCGGGACCGCCCGGTCGCAGGGCATGATGCAGCATGAGCCATAACATCGCCGGAACGAAAGCTTCGGCCACCATGGGTATCCACTGACCGTAAGATCCGGTCCACATGATGATCCCGATCCAGACCGCGACCCAAAACAAAGCATTACAAATTCGGAATATGCGATTCATCTTTAAATGGGCCTTAGTTGCCGGAACGACACGTGCTTCAGCCGAAACATCCGTATCTTACCCTTATCGGGATGACGGACAAAATGTTGACATGTTTTCTGGCCAAAAAGACCGTGGCTACAGCCTTGCCGAGTTTTAGCGATGACAGTGACTGGAAGCGGCTGATTCCACGTGGCGCGATTTGTAAAACACCTCGCACTTGTCGGTCTATGCGCCGTTTCGGTGGCGGGCTGCGCGCCTGCCTATTCGCCGAATACCTATTCAAGCAACGCGGTCCAACTGGCGAACAAGGTTGATGCGGGCATTGTGGTCGGATACCGCGAGGTTGTCATCAGCGCCAATGGCAGCGTGGGTGCGGTCGCGGGTGGTGCCGCAGGCGGCGTGCTCGGCGGCGACTACGGCAACTCGGCACTTGCGGCCATCGGCGGAACGACTGTGGGTGCCATGGTCGGAACGGCCATCGAACACGCTGCCGGCGATACCACGGGCTGGGAATATATTGTCCGCAAGCTCAACGGCGACATGCTCTCGGTGACGCAGCGAGAGAAAAAGCCACTCGACCTCGGTCAGAAGGTTCTGGTTATCAACGGCCCTCAGGCCCGGGTCGTGCCCGATTACTCGATGGCGCCGGAACAGCCGCCATCGGCATCCGTGCCGAAGGAGAAGGCCGAGAGCAAACCTGAATCGAACGTCAAGGTCGAGGTTGTCCTGTCGTTGCCTCCCGGGGCTTCGGCGCAATCGGCCAATGGGCAGATAGTTGCCGCGCAGTCACCACCCGTCGCCGAGGCCACCCCCGCATCCGCACCGCCCATCCCTCCCGTGGTGGTGGCGCCGCAAGCCTCTCCGCCGGCTGCTCAATCTGTTGTGTCCGACGCCCTTCACGGCGTGGACAATAAGCCGGCCGAGAATAGTCCGGCGGCATCACCCTGAGACCAATGACCCTTGAGCGGGCGGGTTTAAAACGCAATCGCACTTCACAACCGACCTCCGTCGTCGATCGCGAAATCGTGGGCGCGCCGGCTTGTAACTCTGGACATTCCGCTCCTTAACCCTATCCTGACGCCGCAACTTCGTAAGGGCATACACACTTCTCACGCGCGCGTCGCGGAAACTGAGCACCCGTAAATATCTGATGGTGAGGATTGCCGGTGGCCATAGCTCCTGCCGAGAAGATAGACCCCGCCCGTCTTGCGGCGGTTTCCGTTTACCTCCTCGAGCGGAACAACGAAGTCGCGAACAGCATGCGGACCATGTTGCGCGGTGTCGGGATGGCCGGGGTCAAGACATTCCCGACGCCCGATGAATTGGAGGCGAATCTGGGGAGGCCGGCGCCCGATGTCCTCATTCTCTCCGAGAGCGAAGGCTCCGACATTTTCGAGGTCACGAAACGGGTACGCCGCGCCGTTGTGGGGAAAAACCCGTTCACTGTGATTCTGCTGCTTGTGACGACGAATAATCCAGAATCAATCAAAGCGGCCCTCATGTCCGGGGCTGATTCCGCCTTGGTAAAGCCCGTGGCAAGCGGGCAATTGGTCGATCGGATTTCCCAGCTGGCATTCAGCCGTGCGCCATTCATTGCCACCACGGACTACATCGGGCCCGAACGGCGCAACTCCGGACGACCGTCGGATATCCCACTCATTCAGACCATCAACACGCTTCGGTACAAATTGGAACGGAAGACCATTGCACCGGAGGCGTTGGAGAAAGCGATCGCCAGCACGACCATCCAGCTCTGGTTGGGTCAGCTCAAGAGCCACAGTCTGAAACTCCAGTTTTCGTGCAACGTCGCTTTTGAGCATCATCGGGCGCAGCGCCCCGAGGCCGAGGTGAAGGCTAGTCTTCTCGACTTAGTCGCCGTGCTGGAAGACGCCGCGACGACAGCGCAGCGAATCGACCGGCCGGACATGCTGAAGACATGCCACGACCTCGCGAAGGAGATAAAGGCGCTCGCGAGCGATACGGATGGCTTGGAAGATCATAAAATAAAGATGATCGCGCTGATTCCGGCGGCCTTCGAACAGGCGCGGCAGAAATTGAGTCCGCAAGCCTAGAAGCCTTATGCAAAGACAGAGGGCCTACATTCTGTCGCCGGCTGACCTGCGCCAAGCCTAGGGTGCCGACATCCTCAGTCGATCTTGCGATCCCGAAGCGGTTGATCGAGCATTTCGCAAAGCATCGAATTAAAAGTCTCCGCGCCTTCATACATCGACCAGTGGCCGACGCCGGGTATAACCCGAAAATCGATGTCCGGCTGAAATCGGCTCAGGGCCTCACGCTGAAGCGCCGGGTTGGGATGCGGACGGTCCAGTTC